>JANLOU010000049.1:0-3361 GCA_031366735.1 Candidatus Eiseniibacteriota bacterium | reverse complement strand
GCGCTACCTGTTCCCCACGCGGATCCTGCTGGAGCCCATCGCGTTGTTGGCGCTGTGGGCATGGATCGCGCGTGTGGCGCCCGCGACGCTGGGCACCGCGGCGCGGCGCGCATTGCAGATCGCGGTCGCGGTACTGGTGTTGGCGTGGGCGGGCTGGTCCACGGTGCGCGGCCTCGACGAGGCACGCGCAGCATCGCAGGAGCGCGGTGTGCCTTCGACCAGCACACTCACGGCCATCTCGGTGATGCTCAACGAACGCCTCACCCCCGGCGAAACCGTCATGAGCAATCTGGGGCCAGCCCTGGCGTGGCAGACCAACCACTCGGTGATCCATCTGGCGCTCACACCGAGCGATGTCGAGTCGTGCCGCCGACTGCACGAGTTCCGGCACATCCTGCTCGCGTTCCGCATCGGCAAGCGAGCGTGGAACGGCTGGGAGCAGATCATGGAACGCGAAGGTACGGCGGCCACGATCGAGGGACTGCGAGTGGTGGAGGAGAAACGCTTCACCAGCTTCGACGGATTCGGTGTGGTCTGGCTCCAGCTGGGGCCGATGCAACCCGCGATGGCAGCAACGCAGCCGCGCTAGGGTCGGGTGGTTGCGGTCGCCGCCGCGGCCAGTCGCACCACATCACCGGGCTCGACCCGGCCTCGCTGGAGGCGGCAGCGCGCCTGGCGTCCCGTGCCATCGGCGAACCCCGTGACCAACAACTCCGCGGTGACGCGTTCACTCTGCGCAGTCATCCCGCCATCGACCGGATCCATGCTGACCAGCTCGGGGCGCATCACGATCAGGCGTTGCCCGGGGGCCAGACCGCGGGCCCGGCCGGCATCGAGCCAGACGGCATCCGGCAGGACGCGAGCGACGCGCACATTGGTGCGGGTGACCCACTCCTCCTCGAGCAATTGCACAGTCGCGGTGACCACCTCGCGTGTGGCTCGACCGAGCGGTGAGTCCTCGAACGAGGCCCGCTCCACCCGTTCCCCGCTCGCCGCGGACGAACTACTCTGCGAGGTCTGCTCGCGCTTGAGCACGGCGGTGCGCACGACCGAACCGGTCGCGCAGTCCAACAGCCGCAACTCGAGCACCACTGTCGCCGTGGTGCGGCGTCGACCGCTGCCCACGCCCCAGCGTGTATACCGAGGGTCCGGCTGAGTCTCGGTCACTTCGAAGGTCGAGACCACACCCGTCAGCGTCAACTCGGCCCCGAACGAACTACCGAGCGCGATCGCGTTGGCATCGCTCAACAACTGCTTGCGCTGCCGCGTTTCGAATGCCCGCGCCAGATGCGCCGAGTCCGGCAGGCGCCACTGGCCGCTGCGGGAGAGGGAATCCGCGATGTACTGTGCGAGCCCCTCGCCGATATCCCGACCCGTCCACAAGAGCCACGCCCCTTCGGTCCGGTCGGTGAATGGCATCACCGCAAGCGCGGGCTGCCACAATGCTGCGGGAATCCCGGGCAACGGCGCCTTCGCATGCGGCGTGAGCACGCGGCCGGGCGTGGCGGCCCGCACCGGGGCCGGATCCAGCGCCGCGGCGAAGACCAGCAGGAGCGAGCAGAGCAATCGCAGGTTCGGTCGCATGTGGGAGGAGGCGGCCCTACGGCTGCCTGCTGGGGTCATCGGCAGGAGGAGCCCGGGGATTGAGCCGCGCGGGTCACTGCACCAGTACGAAACGCCGCGTGTGTGCGACTCCTGCTGCTTCGACTCGGGCAAGGTAAAGCCCCGGGCGCGCCGCATCCCCCGCAGCGTTGCGGCCATCCCAGTGCAGCGTGTGGTGTCCGGCAGCAAGGACCGGCCGTGCCACCCAGACCGTGCGGCCAGCGAGGTCGAACACCGTCAGGCGGACAGGTCCGTGCCGCGGTAGCGCGAGCGCGAAGTCGACCGCGCCGTGCGCCGGATTGGGCCACGCGCTGGAGAGCGCGAGCGCTGCCGGGACGGGCTCGACTTCGAGTTCGCTCGGCTGCGTCTGGAACGAGTCGGCCATTGCGATGGTGAGATTCCCCAGCACATCCCGCACGAACAACTGATAGTAATAGCGCGCGTCCAGCGCCAAGCCGCTGAGCACAAAGTCGTGGTCGAGCACATCGTCCACGAAAGTGGTCGAATCCGTGAGCTCCGGGGTCAGGCCATAGCGCACGGTGGCGTGACTGGGCTCGTCGGTGCGCCACCGCAGCCATGCTCTGGTTCCCGCCGGGGACGCCGTGGGGCCAAGCGTGAACAACGGTCCGAGCGCGTTCCTGGTCGGGCCATCGACGACTTCGATCGGCCGGACCCGGGCATTGTTCGACTCATCGAGTTCCGGCACGGTCGCCAGCGTGTCGAGTGTGAGGCGAAGCAGCGTCAGCCTTGGCACGAGCGGCGAGACCGCGCGCACCTGGATCACAACGCTATCCCTGGCGGGCACCGAGGTATCGCCCTGCGCGATCGTCACACCCTGGGCGGTGAGCCGCCAACGCGAGCGCGGTGCAGGCATGCGCCCGAGGTTGTGCAACAGGAATCGATACTCCGCCTGCCCGCTCGTGCCGAGTGTGTCGGGCGTGACCTGCACGCTGCCGGGCGCGAGATCGACTTCGGGGTCCACCCGACGACTCTGCGTCGTGGTGTGGCCCGCATGGTCACGGACCGAGAGCGTCACGCGAAGCGACGCGCCGGTGCCATCGTCATGGTTCTCGGCCACCACATCCGGCGTGCGCGAAAGGCTGGAGAACACCGTGGGGTGCACATGGTTGTTGTGCAGCAGGTCGATACTCCATGTCCAGATCAGACTGTCCGCACTCTCCTCGGCATCCGTCGCGACCCCGCGCAACTTCAGTGTGTCGCCCGTCACGAAGAACGCACCCGCCAGAGGCGAAGTGATACTCACGACCGGCGACTGATCGGGGTCCACCACGGCGTCGCCTCCCCCGAAGTCATCGAGTCGCGCCGCACTGGCGCCCGCGAGGCCGAATCCGATCCGGCCCGGGCCCAATGCCACGGGGCTGCCAGACAGGTCGACGGTTCCAAGCAGCGCGGCATCGCGCCACACCTGCAGCACGCCATTCGAGAACGCCCGCACACCCAGGCGCTGGCCCGCGGCAATCGCTCCCGGCAGGGGGCTCCCCTGCTCCACCCAGCCGTCCTGCGCATTCCAGACGCTCACGCGCGTGACCGCGGCATCCGTGTCGTAGCGCACTCGGATCCGTGGCGCATCGAGCGTGACACCCTGCGATTTGAGCAGCACATCCACGAGCGCTCCGGGCGAGGCGACCACGAGCGTCACGAAGGCCTCTTGATCTGTGCCAAACGCGGTGTTCCAGAGTGCGGCGCTCGCGCCACTGCTCGCCACGCGTTGCGCCTGGATGGTAAGCGGGTCCTTGGC
>JANLOU010000008.1:0-1586 GCA_031366735.1 Candidatus Eiseniibacteriota bacterium | reverse complement strand
CCGCTTGCGCGCCATGAAGTCCACCCCGAACGTGCACTCGGCCGTGTACTGGTTATGCGCCCGACAACGAAGGCGGATGCCCTCGACGCTCGCCGTCCCACCGCGCGCCACTTCGACGACGTGGTCGAACTCGAGGCGCGTCCGCTCCGTGCAGCGATGCCCCGCGTCGCTGGTGAAGGTGCACTGGCCGCGATCGCGCCGCCAGACGGCACGCCTGACGTGCGCCGGAATCGTGCGCGGGGCGGTGCTCGGGCGCAGAGCAGCCTGTGGTCGCCTGGTGGCTGCGAACTTGCGTTTTTCGAGTGAGCCCACGAGCGACTCGAGCGCGAGGTGGAACACCTGCGCGAGATTGCCGCTCGGCAGTTGGTGGCCGAGCAACTCCTTCGCGTGGGTGAGCAGGTCATAAGTCTCTTGTCCGACGGTGACCTGAAGCGCGTAGCGGTCCTGCGCGATGGGAGCGACCTTCGACTTGGGAACCGTGCGCTCTACCGGTGGTGCGGCGGATAGGCAGTGCGCTGTGGCGGGTTGCGCTTGCGCAGCCTGCGGCACGGCGCCGGAGGTGTTCGCCACGATGGGATCCTCCGCGCTCGTCGTTGCGGGGGAGTCGATGTTGACCAACCGTTCGACCTGTTTCTCAACATGCGTCGCGAGGCGTTGCGCGTCGCCAGCCACGGGAATGACCTGCACCAGCTCCATCATCTCAGTGCGCGGGAAGCGGGCTGAAAGCAAATGCTCAATCTCAGCCTTCGTCTTCCGCGTCGCCGCCCGCAACAGCCCGTCCACATTGCCGGCAGTCAGGTGCGGCGCCAGCTTGCAGACGCCGGTGAGGTGCAGCCTGCCATCGGCAACGAACTCGAAGATCTCTGGGAACAGCAGCGCCGCTCGCGCAGCAGCAAGGCGCTTGAAGGCCCAGTCCTCCGTCTTGTTCAGCTTCTGAACGCAGTAGGCGCGCATCGACGGGTACGCAGCGCGCAGGTAGAGCCGCCGCGCATCAATCTCGGCGATCCGCGCGAGCACCATCGCCATGGCGCCACACTCGGTTGAATCGAACTGCGCGAGCTCCTGCTCGAGAACTTCGTCCTTCACGTGCGACAGCAAGTAGATGCTCATGACACAACGCCTTCCACGGGGGCGGTCGGCGGGGGCGGCTGCGGAATGCGCCGTGTACTCGGTAGGCGGCACGGCGTTTCCCCAAGGAGTTGATCATAGCACGCGCGTCTTGCGCGCTCAGATTTGCGCACAGCGCGCTCAGATTCCCGCGCCGCGAACTTCTTGCGGAGATGCATGGGATCGAAGCTGTCCAGACGTCCCATGCGCATTGGCGAGATGCTATCGGCGCGGTCGTGGGCGCGTGGAACGCGACCCGAAAGCACTCGTCAAGGGGAAACTGAAAAGTGCGGAGAAATTAGCTCCACCCGTGCGCGCAAGAATCGCCGCGCGCGAAGTTCCGGTGCGCCACTGAACGCAAAAAGTTAAGCAACCTCAACAGAACTGGTTCCAGAACCAGTGGTGTTAAGCGAACTCAACTTGTCAGTCCGTGCGAATGGCGCAGGCTGTTCGGGCAGACCCCTGGGTTCGCGGGTTAG
>JANLOU010000607.1:0-8459 GCA_031366735.1 Candidatus Eiseniibacteriota bacterium | reverse complement strand
GCGGCAACTCCTGACCGTCCCCGAAGTCATCTCGACCGGGCGACGCACGGGGCGAGCAGAGCTGGATGAGCACGCCGAGGGTGTCCACTACAGCGAGATCGATGTGGATTTCCGCCCCTCCAAGCGTAATCGTGAAGTGGTGTTGGGCGACATCCGCAAGCGCATGGCGGAAATACCGGGGGTGTTCGTCAATATCGGCCAGCCCATCTCGCATCGACTGGATCATCTGCTCTCGGGCGTGCGCGCACAGATTGCAGTCAAGTTGTTCGGCAACGATCTCGATCTGTTACGAGCGAAGGCAGCGGAGATCCAGACTGCGATGGGTACAGTGCAGGGCGTGGTCGATCTACAGACCGAGAAGCAGGTGCTGGTGCCGCAACTGCGCATCGAGGGCGATCGAACAGCCCTTGCCCGTTATGGCCTGAATGTTGGTGACCTGAACGAAGCGCTCGAGACGGCATTGAATGGTCGAGTCGTGTCCCAGGTGCTCGAGGGACAGCGGACATTCGATCTGCTGGTGCGTTTCGATGACGCCTCGCGGGGAAGCCTCGAGGCGATCCGCAATGCGCTGATCGATACTCCCTCGGGGGCCAAGGTGCCGTTGTCGGTGCTGGCCCGGGTCGAGGAATCCCGCGGCCCGAATGTCATCCAGCACGAGAATGTCCAGCGGCGCATCGTGGTCTCGGCGAATGTGAGCGGCCGTGATCTGGGCCGAGTGGTCGCGGATATCCAGAAGCGCGTGGGCGCCGATGTCAAACTGCCGACGGGCTACTTCATCACCTATGGCGGGCAGTTCGAGAGCCAACAATCCGCAACGAAGCTGATCGGAATCCTGAGCCTGTTCTCGTTGGCGGCGATGTTCCTGGTGTTGTACGCCCACTTCCGGTCGGTTCCGATCGTGCTGCAGATCCTGCTCAACATCCCATTGGCCCTGATCGGCAGCGTCGTGGCCATCTTCCTGACGGGTGGCACTTTCTCGGTCGCGTCGCTCGTGGGCTTCATCACCCTGACCGGAATCGCCTCACGGAATACCATCATGATGATCTCCCACTACCTCCACCTGATGAAGGAAGAGGGGGAGAAGTTCGACGCGAAGATGGTCGTGCGTGGTTCCCTCGAGCGATTGGTTCCAGTGCTGATGACTGCCCTGACCGCGGGACTGGCCCTGATCCCGCTGGTGCTCTCCAAAGGCGAGCCGGGCAAGGAGATCCTGTACCCGGTGGCAACGGTCATCCTGGGTGGGCTGATCAGTTCGACAATCCTCGACATGGTCGTCACGCCGGCAGTGTTCTACCGATTCGGACGGAAATCCGCAGAGAAGTATCTGGCAGGTGATTCGCAGGAGTCGTGAGGCCGAGCGCAGACGCGGCTCGGCCATCGCAGCGCATCTCAAATCCCAAGGAGTCCAACATGGATCGATTCACAATGCGTTCGGGTCTAATGGTTGCCGTGCTCGCAGCCTTCGTGCTGGCGGGCTGTTCCTCGAGCAAGACCAAGACCGAGGAATCGGAGAAGTCCTCTGAGGTCACGCCCGGGTCAGCCGTGCCGGCGGGTGGGGCGGAAAAAGCAGAGGGCGGCGAGTCGGTGGTGGCTGTGACGCCAGCGAACTCGGTCGAGGGGATCTGGGCGCAGATCGAGAGCGAACAGGCCAAACTGTCCACGACGATCCAGAATGGCCAGCTCAAGGATGTCCACCATCTCGCCTTCGGGATCCGCGATCTGGTTGGGGCCCTGGCAGTGAAGGCGAACGAAGCGACGCCAGCGGGTGCGACGCGACTCAACGGTATGGTCGAGTTGGTGAATGAGTCCGCGGCCAAGCTCGACGAACTCGGCGACGCCGGCAATCTGAGCGGCACGCAAGCGGAGTTCGCCAAACTCGAGGCCGTGCTCAGCGCGATCAAGAGCGCCACCGGCGCAAAATGACGCCCGCTGGTTCGTCCACCCGATGAAGCGGCACCGATGAATCCGATTCCAACGAGGAGGTTGTGATGAAAGCAAGCATGCGAAGCGCTGCGCTCGCGATCGTTATGGGGTCCGTCCTGATGGCAGGCGCTGCACTGGGGCACCCGAAGGTCGTGGAGCATGGACACAAGGCGCCGCGCCCGCAGCAGTTAAGGGTCTCTGTGACCCGAGCGGGTTTCGAGCCAGCAAGCCTCAAGGTGAAGAAGGGTGTTCCGATCGTCTTGATCATCACGCGCAAGACCGACCAGACCTGCGCCAAGCAGGCGGTGTTCGCTTCGCTTGGCAAGACGGTGGACCTGCCCCTCAATCAAGCGGTGCGGGTGGAACTTCCCGCACAGGCCGAGGGACGCCTGAGCTATGCCTGCGGCATGGGGATGTACACCGGCGAGTTGGTCGTCCAGTGAACTGCGCGAGGGTGCTGCTCGGCCTGCTGTTCGCCAGCATGCTCGCGCCGGTCGGAGCGATGGCGAAAGGTGCGGATGGCCCTACGGGGCTTTCCGCGCCCCGAGCCATCCACTCGCCGGCTCGGGCGGGTAGTCGGGAGCCGAATCTTGCAGCCCTGGCGGATGGCGGCTGGGTGATGAGTTGGCTCGAGCCCAGCCGTGGTACAGCCATGGCGCTTCGCTGCGCCACTTATCATGAGGGTCAGTGGTCCAGCCCCTCCACGATCGCCATGGGGGATTCGTTCTTCGTGAACTGGGCGGACTTTCCCAGCATCCGCTCGCTGGGGGGGAACCGGCTGGCGGCGCATTGGCTCTGGCGCAGTGGCGCGGGGACATACGCCTACGATGTGCGCGTCAGTCAATCCGAGGATGCGGGGCGAACCTGGAGCGTGCCCATCACGCCCCATCGCGACGGCGCGGCCAGCGAGCACGGGTTCGCATCGCTGCTCTCGGATTCCGGGCTCGCGTGGGCGGTGTGGCTCGACGGACGCAAGATGGCAGGACACGACGAGAGTTCGCCGGACCCCATGCCCAGCATGACGCTGCGATCGGCGTCGATCACCACGGATGGACGGCTGCGGGATGAAGTCGAACTCGACGAGCGGACCTGCGACTGTTGCCAGACAGCGGCGGTCACCACCGACCGTGGGATCCTGGTTGCCTATCGCGACCGAAGCACCGACGAGGTGCGGGATATCTATGTCACTCGGCGTGAAGCAGGGCGGTGGACCTCGCCGCAGGTTGTGCACGCTGACAACTGGCATATCGCCGGCTGTCCCGTGAACGGCCCAGCCCTCGCCGCAGCGGGCGCACATGTCGCGATCGCGTGGTACACGGCAGCGGCGGACACGCCCCGAGTCCAGGTGGCGTTCTCGCAGGATGCGG
This sequence comes from Candidatus Eiseniibacteriota bacterium, assembly GCA_031366735.1. Lineage (GTDB taxonomy): Bacteria > Eisenbacteria > RBG-16-71-46 > RBG-16-71-46 > RBG-16-71-46 > CAIXRL01. Next base: position 5,169 of record JANLOU010000607.1, on the reverse strand, counting down.
GCGCGAGCTTCGGTCCGCCCATCCGGATCGATGACGGCAGCCCGCTGGGACGCGTGCATGTCGCGCTGCTCGAGGACGGCTCCGTCCTTGCCACCTGGCTCGAATCAAGCGGGCGCGATGCGCTCATTCGGGCCCGACGGGTCCCCGTCCGCGGGGCGGCCCAAGCCGCGATCACCGTGGCGCGAACCTCGGCGGCGCGGGCGAGCGGGTGCCCACGGGTCCTGAAATCAGGCGACGCGATCCTGTTCGCTTGGACCGAGGCGGGTAAGGTTCCCCAGGTGCGACTCGCCAGGATGACGAGCCGATGATCCCGGCCCCGGAGTCAGCAGCCCCGCGCGAGACGATCTACACCTGCCCGATGCATCCGGAGATCCGCCAGAACGGCCCCGGCTCGTGCCCCAAGTGCGGCATGACGCTGGAGCCCGTGACGGTGACGCTCGAGGAGGCGAAGAGTCCAGAGCTACTCGACATGACGCGGCGGTTCGTGGTGGGGGTGGTCCTCACCATCCCATTGCTCGTCGTGGCGATGGGGGACATTCTGCCCGGTCGGCCCATCGAGCGCATGTTGGGAGCGACATCCCTTGCGTGGATCCAGCTCGTGCTCGCCACGCCCGTCGTGCTGTGGGCTGGTTGGCCATTTTTCGTGCGCGGTTGGCAGTCGGTTGTGACGCGCAATCCCAACATGTTCACCCTGATCGCGCTGGGTGTGTCGGTGGCTTACGCCGAGAGTGTGCTGGCCACCGTCGCGCCTCAGGTTTTCCCGAGCGCCTTCCGAGAGCATAGCGGCCGCGTCGCGGCGTACTTCGAGGCGGCCGCGGTGATCGTCACACTGGTGCTGCTCGGCCAGGTGCTCGAACTGCGGGCGCGCGGTCGGACGAGCGAGGCGATCCGCGCCTTGCTCGGGCTGGCCCCCAAGAGCGCGCGTCGACTCCGACCGGATGGAGCGGAGGAGGATGTTCCGCTCGACCAGGTTGTGGTCGGCGATCGTTTGCGCGTGCGACCGGGGGAGAAGATCCCAGTGGACGGTCTCGTGCTCGAGGGTCAGAGCGCGGTGGATGAGTCCATGGTCACGGGTGAGCCCATGCCTTCCGAGAAGCTCCCCGGCGCGCGTGTCGTGGGCGCGACCATCAATGGCACGGGCTCGCTCGTGATGCAGGCGCAGAAGGTGGGCACCGAGACACTGCTCGCGCGGATCGTCCAGATGGTGGCTCAGGCCCAACGCAGCCGAGCGCCGATCCAGAAGCTGGCCGACCGAGTGTCCGGGCTCTTCGTGCCCGCAGTGGTGGTGATCGCGATGCTCACATTTGGCGTGTGGGCCACCATGGGTCCAGAGCCACGCATGGCCTATGCGGTGCTCAACGCCATCGCGGTGCTGATCATCGCGTGTCCGTGCGCCTTGGGGCTGGCGACGCCGATCTCGATCATGGTCGCCACCGGGGAAGGCGCGAGCATGGGCGTGTTATTCAGGAATGCGGAAGCCATCGAGGTCCTGCGCGCCGTGGACACGCTCGTCATCGACAAGACCGGCACCCTCACCGAGGGCAAGCCCCGACTCGTCCGAGTGGTCGCCGCAGCGCCGTGGAAGGAGGACGATCTGTTGCGCTTGGCGGCCAGCCTGGAACGCGGAAGCGAACACCCGCTCGCCGGCGCGATCGTGGCCGGTGCGCAAGCGCGCAAACTCGCGCTGGTGGAGACGACCGAGTTCGCGTCGCAGACGGGCAAGGGGGTCTCGGGCCGCGTCGATGGCCAATTGCTGCAGCTCGGGAACGCCGCCGTGCTCGCGCAGGCGAAGCTGGAGGCGGGCCCACTCGGAGCCACCGCAGAGGAGATGCGGGCGGCGGGGCAGACCGTCATGTATGCCATCGTCAACGGAGCGCTTGCAGGGCTGATCGGCGTCGCCGATCCGATTAAAGCGACGACGGCCGAAGCTCTTGGTGAGCTGCGCCGGGAGGGCATCCGGATCGTGGTGATGACCGGCGATAGCAGGACCACGGCTGAAGCCGTCGCGAAGGAACTTCAGATTGATGAAGTCATTGCCGAAGTTCTGCCTGATCAGAAAGCGGCAAAGGTCAAGGAATTGCAGGCGGCCGGTCGCGTGGTCGCCATGGCTGGGGACGGAATCAATGATGCCCCGGCCCTGTCCCAGGCACAGGTGGGGATTGCGATGGGAACCGGAACGGACATCGCCATGGAGAGCGCGAGTGTCACGCTGGTCAAGGGTGACCTGCGCGGCATCGTCCGCGCCCGGCGATTGAGTCAGGCGACGATGCGCAACATCAAGCAGAATCTGTTCTTCGCGTTCATCTACAACATTCTGGGGATACCGCTCGCCGCGGGTGTGCTGTATCCGAAGTTCGGCTGGCTCCTGAGCCCGATGATCGCCGCGGCAGCGATGAGTTTCAGCTCCGTTTCGGTGATCGGGAATGCCCTGCGACTCCGCTCCAACCGAGCGGTGCAGCGCTGAGCGCAATGGGCCACGGCACGAATGCTGTACCCGACTTGGTGGTATATTCCCGGCAGTGGATGCAGGGTCGGTTCCTGAGTAACGCCATCTGGAGCGCCCAATGAAGCGCATGTCGATCCCCAACCTGATGCTCGCCGTCCTGCTCGCGCTGCTGCCGCCGCTCGAGCAGTCGCGCTGTATCGGCATGGGACTGCCGCGCCATGCCGCGCCAAGCTCGGCCACCGCCTGCGCACGCCATGCTTGCTGCGGTGGGGCCGCGGATGATGCGCATCGCGCCCAGCCGACGCAGTGCCCGCAGGCTTGTTGTCGCATCCAGCCTCCTCCCGTCGAGCTACCCGTGGCAGCGCCCCTCGGGCATGAGCTCCAGCCGGCGGTCGCGCTCGCGATCCCCGTGATCGTTCCGGCGATCGCGCCTCCCCACCGCGCCAATGCCCCTGCGCCCTCGCTCGGGGTGTGGAGCCCTCCACTCCCGGATGAACTGGGCGCCCGCGGGTTGCGCGCCCCCCCTTCACTCGGCTGATTCCGAACGACGACGGTCTGATGTCGCGCACGCCTCCGATCACCATGCGGACGCGTGACTGGGAATCGTGCCGGCGCATTGTCGCGCCAGGGGAGCGTGTCTCATGAGGTCGATGGCTTGGATCCGAGTGCTGGCGTCAGCCGTATTGCTCGGCGTGTCGTCGCGCAGCGCAGGGGCGACGGACGCGGTGGCTCCCGCTCCAGACTCACTCGTGGCCATGGCGCTGCGTCAGGCGCCATCCTTGGCGGCGCTGCGCGCGCGTGTCGCGGAATCTCGCGAGATGGTGCGGCCGGCAGGAGCGCTTCCCAACCCGATGGTCGAGCTGATGCTGCAGGACATCGGCTTTCCGCGCTGGACGGTGGGCGATGAGGACATGTCGATGATCGGCCCGCAGATCACGCAGGCTATTCCTTTTCCCGGCAAGCGCGGCGCTCGCCGTCAGGTGGCGAAGGCCGAGGTCGGGGTGCGTGAACAAGAGCTGGAACTGCTGCGGCGCGAGGTCGCGCGCGACATCCGGAGCCTCTACGCGCAGTTGTATGCGGCGGACCGCGAGCGGCAGTCGCTCGCCTATGGTCACGAGTTGTTGGGAGTCATGGCCGCCACCGTGCGCGACCGCTACGGCGCCGGTGTCGCCGAGGGTGAGGCCATGCTCAAGGCCCAACTGGTGCAGGCAAGGGTGGCGGAGCGGATTGATGATCTGGCTGCTGAGCGCAAAGGGTTGGTCGCTGCCATGAACCGATTGCTCGATGCGCCAGGAGACGCGGCGATCGGGGAGGTGGTGAACTTGCCGGATCCCATGGTGCCCCCCATGCCGTGGCAGGAAGCGGCATTGCAGGGATCCGTGGAAGTTGCCAAACGGCGAGTCGAGGTGCAGGCCGCCGAGCGCAAACTGCGCGCCGCTGGACTCGAGCGCTGGCCCGACTTCGTTGCGGGCGCGGGCATCGGATTCCGGGGCGACAAGGACCCGGCGGTCACGCTTCGCCTCGGGCTGGACCTTCCGCTCTGGAGTGGGCAGAACCAGAGCCCGATGATCCGCGCCGCCGCGCAGAACCTGCAGGCCAGCCGCGAGTCGCTGCGCGAGGCGGAAGCGGCCGCACGCGCCGAGGCCACACGGCTCGAAGCGAACTGGACGAACGCGCAGCACCAGATCGCGCGCTATACCGACACCATTGTTCCGCACAGCAGTCTTGCGCTGGATGCTGCGAGGTCCGGATACCTGGTGGGCCGCGCAGATTTCTCGACCGTGGTCGAGGACTTCGACCTATGGCTCGAGGCCCGCACCGGCCAGGCGGCACGCGAAGCCAGGCGCTTCGCGACCTGGGCGGAACTACAGATGCTGATCAGCCCACGCGTCCCAACGGACGCCGAGAGGAGCGGACGATGATCCCGCGTTCATGGACGCCTCGCCGAACACGCTGGGCACTGGGCCTGCTGGGGTTCGCGCTGTCGCTACTCGCGCTGCTCGCAGCGGGAGCACTCGTGGCAGGGTGCGGCCGCCCGGGCAGCGACAAGAAGACCACGAGCAAGCAGAACGCGGGATACCGGTGTCCCATGCACCCCACCTACACTTCCGATCACCCGGGGGACTGTCCGATCTGCGGCATGAAGCTGGAGCCCATCCCAGCCTCGGGACCCCGACGGCTGCTCTATTACCGCAATCCGATGGACCCCTCTGTCACCTCGCCCGTAGCGCTGAAGGACCCCATGGGCATGGACTACATCGCGGTCTACTCGGATGATGTCGCTGCGGCGAGCACGGTCGAGGGGCGCGCGATCGTCGAACTCGGGGCCAACGAGCTGGCGCTCACGGGGATCCAGACCACGACGGCCCGCAGCGGTCGGCTGGGCCGGACAGTGCGGGCGGTCGGCGAGGTCAAGGCCGACGAGACGCGCATTCGACAAGTGCAGACCAAGATCTCCGGTTGGGTCGAGAAGCTGTATGTCAGCGCCAGCGGGCAGGCGGTGCGCAAGGGACAACCGCTGCTCACGCTCTATTCGCCGGAGTTGTTGGCCACGCAGGAGGAGTTCGTCCGAGCATTGGAGTCCGCGGCTCGATTCGAGGCGAGCGATGTGCCCGAGGTCCGCCGTGGGGGACAGGAGTTGGTCGAATCGGCGCGGCGGCGACTGGTATTGTTCGATGTTCCGCAGAAGTTCCTGGCGCAACTCGAACGCACCAAGCAACCGC
>JANLOU010000597.1:0-2269 GCA_031366735.1 Candidatus Eiseniibacteriota bacterium | reverse complement strand
CGTTCCGACCGAGCCACGCCGTGCATGCGTTCCGGTGGACGCTGCCGGTCGAGGTGCGGGTGGATGAAGTGCTCGAGGGGGACCGTGATTTCCTGCGCAGTCTGGGTGCGAGTTAGCGAAGCGAGAGGGGATGACGAGATGGTCCTACCCGAGGGGCTGCAGTTCCTGAATGGCGGATGGTGGGTGGTGCACGCGATGGCGGTGCTGCTCATGTACCAGTTCGGCTACGCCCGCGGGCGGGCCGAGGCTCGTCGCGAAGAGCGCCAACGCGCGATCGAACGCGGCGAGCGCTGAGGCCGCCGCCCATGGAGGCCGATATGCGATGGGCCCGAGCCGCCTCGCTGGCGTGCCTATTCGTAGGGTTGGGCGCAGGGACCCCCGCGCGAGCATGGCCTCCCGGCGCGGTCGCGCTGTGCGCCGCGACTGGTGACCAACTCGATCTGTTCGCGGTGAGCGATGGCGCGGGCGGGGTCTACGCGGCGTGGGCTGATCAGCGCTCGGGCGACTACGATGTGTACCTGCAACATCTGGATGCCACGGGCGAGCCAGCAGCGGGCTATCCGTACGATGGGCTGTTGGTGGGCGATGGCATCGGCAACCAGTTGGCGCCCCAGATCGCGCTCGAGGCGAGCGGTGCCTGCTGGTTGGTGTGGAAGGACACGGGGACGGCGGTCCTGCGTCGCAGAATCGTCCCGGCGACACTGCCTGCGGGGTTCGCACCCGGTGGCCAGGCAATGACGCGTACGATCCCGGGCGCCACCGAGTTCAGACTCTGCGCCGTGAGTCCGGGGCAACTATTCATCATCTACGCGACCGGGGGCTCTGGGGCCGGGGTCAGGATCGTGACGACGGTGGGTGGACCGAACGATCCTCAATCCCTCTCGATCGGTGGCGCCGACGCGTCCAACTCCAGCTCCCTGCGCGCGATCCCCCATGGTGCCAACGGTGCGCTCGTGGTGTGGCAGCGTACGAAGAACGGGGAGACTGACCTTGCGGTGCAGCGTGTCTCCCCCGGCCCGGTCACCGCAAGCGGCTGGCCGCCGAACGGCGCGCTCCTCTGCAGTGCCGTCGGCGTGCAGGAGTCGCCCGCGATCGTCGCGGATGGCGAGGGGGGCCTGTTCGCAACCTGGGCCGATCGCCGCGCCGGCAACAGCGATATCTATCTGGCACGGCTGAGCGCCAGTGGGGCCACGCCCAGCGACTGGCTCCTGAATGGGATTGCGCTGTGTACCGCGACTGGCGCGCAGTCCCGTCCGGCGCTGGCGCGCATGGGCACCGGTGGGGTGCTGGTCGTGTGGGAGGACTCGCGGGTGGCGAGCACCGACATCTACGCCACGAGCTGGAGCGCCACCGGTGTGCGTGACTCCGGCTGGCCGGTGAACGGAGGCGTGGTCTCGGCGGCGGCCAATATCCAACTCACCCCTGTGATAGCGCCAAGCAGCGATGGCTCGGCGTATCTGGCATGGGCCACGCTGCAGGGCGGAGTGGCGTTCGATCTGTCGGTGGCTCGGGCTTCATCCCATGGCGGCACCATTCCCGGCGGCAATGGGCTGCTGTTGAGCGCCGCGCCCAATGACCAAGTGGCGCCCGTGATCGTGCCGGGCAACGCGGATGACTCCATCGTGCTGTGGCAGGACTATCGCGATGGTGGCGCCGACCTGTACGCACAGCATGTCGCGCTGGCCACGCCGCTCGATGCGCCACCGTCGCAGGTGAGTGACGCGGGATTGCGTGTGTGGCCGCAGCCGGCGCGCGCAGGCGCCGCCCGTGTGAGCTTCACACTCGCCAACGACACGCCGGCAACGCTCACGCTTCACGACCTGGCGGGCAGGTCGGTGGCGCCGGCCGAAGTGGTGCGCGGCAGTGGGGCACACACCTGCGTGCTGGGCGGGGCGTCACTCGCGCCGGGGTTGTACCTGGCTTCGCTCTCGCATGCGGGCACAACGCGCACGGCGCGCATGGTGGTGATCCGTTAAGCGTTCGGTGCGACCCGCGTGGAATCAATCACCGAGACCCGGCCCATCGCCATGAGCAATGCGCGAATGATATCGCCCGGGCGCGGTGGACAGCCGGGGATTCGCACTTCCTGCTGCACTAGGAGGAAGTCGCTGAGCAACTGAATGTGGCGCGTGCCACGGTGATGCCCGATCTGACGGTAGGGGGAGTCTCCGCGCAACGTGAAGCCCCGCACCTACGGAGAGGTGCGGGGCTACGCGTCATCGGCCCGATCGCCTAGTAGAACACCAACCTGCGTTCCAGTTTCTCGCTT
>JANLOU010000582.1:0-3925 GCA_031366735.1 Candidatus Eiseniibacteriota bacterium | reverse complement strand
CCGGCAAGCAGCAGGAAGCACGCGTCAACGATCGCATCCGGGTTCCGCAGGTCCGCGTGATCGGCGATGACGGGGAACAGATCGGCATCATCACGACGCGCGAAGCGCTCGCGATGGCCCAGGCCAAGGGTCTCGATCTCGTGGAAGTCGCTGCCACCTCGCGCCCGCCCGTGTGTCGCATCATGGACTACGGAAAGTTCAAGTACGAACAGAACCTGCGGGCCCGCAAGGCCAAGAAGAACCAGCACCAGATGCAGCTGAAGGAAGTCAAAATGCGTCCGAAGATCGAGGACCATGACTACAACTTCAAGCTGAAGCATGCGCGCGAGTTCCTCGACAACCGCGACAAGGTGAAGTTCACCGTCACCTTCCGTGGTCGCGAAATGGCTCACCAGGAGCTGGGCTACAAGATCATCCAACAGGTCATCGTCGACCTGGGGGAGGTCGCGAACATCGAGAGCCCGCCGCGTTCGGAAGGACGCACGATCTCGATGGTGCTCAGTCCCAAGGCTGCCAAGCCGGTTGGAAAGCCTGCGCCCGCAACGGGTGCGGCGTCGACGCCTCCTACGGAAGGAGCCTAGGAATGCCCAAGCAGAAGAGCAATCGCGCCGCGCGCAAGCGCTTCAAGATCTCGGGGACTGGTCTGGCCATCCGTGGCAGCTCCGGCCTTCGGCACGGCATGGTGAGCAAGAACCGCAAGAACAAGCGCAAGAAGACCGGGAACACGGTGGTCGCCAAGGCTGATCAGGCCCGCGTCCTTCGCATGCTGGGCCAGCGCTGACCCGACCCTGAACCGCTCATCTCCCGAAGCGCAGCACGCCTGAAGCGGCGCGCGCGGGGGCCAGGAGGATTGACCAGATGCCTCGTTCAAAAACCGTAGTCCCCGGACGCGCACGCCGTAAGAAGATCCTGAAGGCTGCCAAGGGCAACTTCAGCGGCCGTCGCAAGCTCTACAAGACCGCACTGCAGACCGTTCAGCGCGCAGGCCAGTTCGCCTACGAGCACCGTCGTCTGAAGAAGCGGGACTTCCGCGCGCTCTGGATCACGCGTATCAACGCCGCCGCGCGTCTGAATGGAATGACCTACAGCACACTCATCGCGGGCCTCAAGAAGGCGAACATCGAGGTGAACCGCAAGCTCCTCGCGGATCTCGCCGTGCATGATGCCGGCGCGTTCACGAAGCTGGCGGAGGCTGCGAAGTCGGCGACGGCGTGAGCCGATGACCGACTCACTGCTCTCCGGGATCGACGGTAGCTGGAGCGCGGCCGACCCGGCCGCGCTCTGTGCCGAACACGCCGCGCATCTGGCCGAGCTGGAATCGCTCGATCCCGCACTCGCGTCGCTGTATCGCCGCGGCGCCGAAGTGCTGGCTGGCGCGAGCGACGAGCAGACACTGCGCGAGCGGCACACGGTACTGCTGGGCCGCGAGCGTGGGGTGCTCACGCTGGCGCTGGCCGACATGCCAAACCTGTCGGTCGAGGTGCGTCGCACGCGCGGCAAGGGCCTGAACCTGGTGAAGCGTTTCCTCACCGAGGTGCACGACGCGCGTCGCGAAGCCCTTGCGCACGCACGCGAATCCGCAGACGCGATCGATGTGTCCCTACCCGGTCGCCGACCCTGGAGCGGACGCCCCCATGTGCTCGCGCAGGTGCGGGATGACCTGCTCGACCTCTTCCACGGACTCGGGTTCAGCGTCTATACGAGCCCCGAGGTGGAACTGGACTCCTACAACTTCGGCAAGCTCAACTTCACGCCCGACCATCCGGCGCGCGACGCGCACGACACCTACTTCGTGAATCCCGAGGTGGTGTTGCGCACGCACACCTCGCCGGGTTGGATACGGGCGATGGAGGAGCGCAAGCCGCCGCTGCGGCTGGTGTTCCCCGGGCGGGTGTATCGCGCCGAGGCGGTGGATGCGAGCCACATGGACCAGTTCCACCAGATCGACGGCCTGTACCTGGACAAGCAGGTCTCGATGGCCGACCTGAAGGCCACACTCAACACATTCGCGCGCGCGATCTACCGCAGCGATCTGCCCACCCGGATCATCCCCATCTATTTCCCGTTCGTGGAACCCGGCGTGCAGATGGATGTGCAATGCGTGAACTGCGCCGGCTCGGGTCGGGCGCAGAGCGCCGAAGGGGAGAAGCGCTGCCCGGTGTGCAAGGGCACCCGCTGGGTCGAGGTACTGGGCGCCGGCATGGTGCACCCGAATGTGCTGCGCGCGGTCGGTTACGATCCCGAGGAAGTCACCGGCTTCGCCTTCGGCATGGGTCTCGAACGCATCGCCATGGGCCGCTACGGCATCCCCGAGATCCGCTTGTTCCTCGAGAACGACCTGCGCTTCCTGAACCAGTTCTAGCCAAGGACTCTTTGAGCATGAAGCTCCCGATCTCCTGGTTACGCGAATGGGTCGAGATCACGGCATCGCCCGAGGCGATCGCCGAGGCGCTCACCACGCGCGGCTTCTATGTCGAAGGGGTCGAGACGCACGGACGGCGTTATCCCGGCATCGTCGTGGCGCGCGTCCTGGAAGCCGAGAAGCATCCCAATGCCGACAAGCTCAAGCTGTGTCGGATCGACGGGGGCGGCGAGGAACTACGCGTGGTGTGCGGCGCGCCGAATGTGACTGCGGGCATGACTGTGCCGCTCGCGACGCTGGGGACCGTCATGCCGAACGGCCTCGAGATCAAGCGCGCGAAGATCCGCGGCGAGGAATCGCAGGGCATGCTGTGCTCCGCGCGCGAGCTGGGTTTGTCCGAGGACCACTCGGGGATCCTCGAACTCACGGAACTGTTTCCCGGCGCCACGCTCACGCCCGGCACGCCGATCGACCAGCTCATGCCCGAACCCGACGCCGTGCTCGAAGTCGAGGTGCCGTTCAATCGCCCGGACGGCATGGGAGTGGTGGGGCTGGCACGCGAGGTGAAAGCCGCCTTCGGCGGGCAGTGGACCGCCAACGCCCAAAGCCTGCTCGCTGCCCGGGCCACCGCGGGCGAGGGCTTCGACCTGGAACTCGTGGACGCCGAGGGCTGCCCGAGTTACTTCGCACAAGTCGTGGAAGGCGTCCGCATCGGCCCTTCGCCCTCATGGCTCGTGCAGAAGCTCGAGGCGATGGGGCAGCGCAGCATCAACAATGTGGTCGACCTCACCAACCTGATCCTGTTCGAGTTCGGCCAACCGCTGCACGCCTTCGATCTCGCCAAGCTCGAGGGGCCGGCGATCCGCGTCCGCAGCGCCGCCCCCGGCGAGCGCATCACCACGCTCGATGGCAAGGTGCGCGAGCTCACCGCCGACATGCTGGTGATCGCGGATGCGACCAAGCCCATCGCGATTGCCGGAGTCATGGGTGGCGCGGACTCCGAAGTGACCGAGACCACGACAACGCTTCTACTCGAATGCGCGTGGTTCCGCCCGCAGCGTGTGCGCCGGTGCGCCAAGGCATTGGGTCTGGCGACCGAGGCGAGCAAACGCTATGAGCGTGGCGTGGATCCGGGCATGTGCCTGGCCGCCGCGCAGCAGTTCCTGAGCTTGCTCCTGCGCGTTTGCCCCGAGGCGCGTTTGGGCGCCTCGCGTCTGCGCCACACTGCGCCCGACACTCGCGCGCTCAGCCTGCGCGCCGCGCGCTGCTCGCGCTTGATCGGGCTACCGTTCACGCTCGAGCGTTGCGCCGAGCTGCTGCACGGACTCGAGTTCCCCGTCCGCAAGCAGGGGGACGCGCTCTCGGTGGAGGTGCCGTCGTGGCGTTCCGACTGCACGCTCGAGGATGACCTGGTGGAGGAGGTCGCCCGCTCCCACGGCTACGACCAGATTCCCGAGGCGCCCATGCAGACAGGTGGCGCGTTCGCCACGCGCTCGCCGCGCGAACGGCTGGTGCGTCGCGCGCGTGAAGCGATGCTGGCGCTGGGGCTGCACGAAGCTTGGA
>JANLOU010000533.1:0-3889 GCA_031366735.1 Candidatus Eiseniibacteriota bacterium | reverse complement strand
TCGCATTCGCCGAACAGATCACCGAGGCGTTGATCGCGGCGCACCGCGCCGGGCTTGTGCATCGCGACCTGAAGCCGGCCAACCTGATGCTCACGAACTCGGGCGTGAAGTTGCTCGACTTCGGACTCGCGCGCCCGGCCGAGCCGGTTGCGAACCCGGACACAACCGACAGCCAGGCGCCCACCCGGCACCAACCATTGACGAGCGCAGGCGCGGTGGTTGGCACCTTCCAGTACATGGCGCCCGAGCAACTCGAGGGCAAGGAAGCCGACGCGCGCACGGATCTGTTCGCGCTGGGCTGCATCCTGTATGAGATGGCCACGGCGCAGCGGCCGTTCCGTGGCCATGACAGCGTCACGATCCTCACCTCGATGCTGCGCGATCGCCCCGAGTTACCCACCCGGTTGAATCAGGCGCTGCCCGCCGGGCTCGAGCGGATCATTGCGTGTTGTCTGGAAAAAGACCCCGCGCTGCGCTTCGCGAGCGCAGAAGCGTTGCGCGATGCGCTCGTTCGTCTGAAGCGCTGGCCCACGGACGAAGCGCTGCCCGAGCTCGCGCGCATCTGCGAGCGTATTCTCGTGGTCGAGGAAGGTCCCGACTCGTGGGCGGCGTTCCAGTTGGCGCGCGAGATCGAGAAGTTGGCCCCGGGTGACCCCATGCTGGAGCGGTTGCGGCCCGATTTCTCGCAGCCCGTCTCGATCCTCACCGATCCGCCAGGCGCGTCCGTCATGGCGTGGTACTACGGTGATCCCGACCGCGATGGACTCCCGCTCGGCACCACGCCGCTCGAGGCCATTCCCTACCCGCGTGGCCTGACCCGGTTGCGGATCGAACTGTCAGGACACCGCCCCGTGCACGATGTGGTGTGGAGTCTGAGCAAGGGGCTCACGAACGCGATGCTCCCGGAAACCAGCACTTGGCATTACACACTGCTGCCGCCCGGTCGGATCCCCGACGAGATGGAAGCAGTCCCAGCAGGTGGCTTCCCCCTCTACATGCCAGGCTTCGACCATCTGGAGACAGAGCCCACCGTCCCGTTCCTCGTCGACCGTCATCCGGTGACGAATCGCGAGTTCAAGCGGTTCGTCGACGACGGCGGCTACCGACGCGAGCAACTGTGGCGCGAACCCTTCCTCGAGGAGGACTCCGAGCTGACTTGGGCGCGGGCGATGGAGCGTTTCACCGACTCGGTCGGGCAACCCGGCCCAGCGGGTTGGGAAATGGGCGACTACCCCAGTGGGGAAGGCGAACATCCGGTTGCGGGGGTGAGTTGGTACGAGGCCGCGGCATACGCCGAATGGGCCGGTAAGTCGTTACCCACGATGTTCCACTGGAACCGCGTGGCATTCCCGTTCGCCACCTCATTGATCTCGCCACTGGCGAATCTTTCGGGCCGCCATACCGTGCCGGTCGGGACCACGCAGAGTGTGAATCGTTTCGGGGTTCACGACCTTGCCGGCAATGTACGCGAGTGGGTGTGGAATCCAGTCGATCGGCCGGGCCAGCGCTTCATTCTGGGCGGCGGCTGGAACGATCCGGCATACGCGTTCGTGGACGCCTACGCCCAGTCCGCCCTCGACCGCTCCGCCTCGAATGGATTCCGCTGCATTCGCCCGCTCGAGCCGGAACCGAATCACGCTCGGCTCGCCCGGGTGATCGAGTCTCCCTTTCGCGACTTCCGGGCGGAGCAGCCCGTCTCCGACGATGTCTTCAAGTTCTTCCTCAGCCAGTTCCACTACGATCGGACCCCGTTGCACGCGCAGGTCGTTGCCACCGAACCGCTCCCCTCGGGTCTGTGGCAGACGATCGAGTTCGACGCCGCCTACGGGCGCGAGCGCATGCAGGCGCATCTCTTCCTGCCTTTGCGCGGAACGCCGCCCTATCAGACCGTGATCCTCTTCCCGGGCTCGCAAGCGCTCCACACCCGCACCTTCGGGCTGGCGGAGTTCCGCCGGGTGGATTTCATCGTGAAGAGTGGTCGCGCCGTGATCCTGCCCATCTACCAAGGTACGTTCGAGCGTGGCGGGGAAATGAAGTCGGATTATCCGGAGCAGACCGCCCGATACAAGGAGCATGTGATCATGTGGGGCAAAGACCTCGCTCGCACGATCGACTATGTGGAAACACGCGAGGATCTGGATGCGACCCGCATCGCCTATTTCGGGACCAGCTGGGGCGGTGCGCTCGGCGCCATCCTGCCCGCAGTCGAACAGCGCATCCGGGCCAATGTGCTCTATGTCGCCGGGCTCTGCTTCCAACGCGCGCTGCCCGAAGCGGACCAGCTCAACTATGTGACGCGCGTGACCCAACCCACTCTGATGCTGAATGGCGAACTGGATTTCTTCTTCCCTGCAGAGACCTCGCAGATCCCCATGTTCGAGCGACTCGGAACTCCCACTGAGCACAAGAAGCGCCTGACCTATCCGCGCGGACACACCGTCCCGAAGATCGAGCTGATCACCGAATCGCTGGCGTGGCTGGACCGCTACCTCGGCCGAGTCGAGCATTGACGGCGATCGTGGCCAGCCCCGCGCTGTCGACCCGCCTCCCATGAGGAGCGACATGATCGGGCAAACGATCTCCCACTATCGCATCCTTTCAAAGCTCGGCGCGGGCGGGATGGGCGGGGTGTCCTGCGCCCTCGATGAGCAGCTCCACCGAGAGGTCGCGATCAAGCTGCTGCCCCCGGAGGCGATCGGCGATGACGCCGCACGCCAACGGCTGATCCGCGAAGCGCAACTGGCTTCTGGGCTCAACCATCCGCATATCTGCACGATCTACGAAGTCGGCGATGCCGATGGCCTGGCGTTCATCTCGATGGAGCGGGTGGAGGGTCGTTCGCTCGACGAATTGGTCGGTGCACGCGGACTGTCGGCGGATACCGTCGTCCGTTACGGAACGCAGATCGCGGACGCGCTCGCCTTCGCGCACGAGCGGGGCGTCATCCACCGCGATCTGAAGTGTTCGAATGTGCTCATCACCACCGACGGACGCGTGAAGGTATTGGACTTCGGGCTCGCCAAGCGTGTCGTGGGCCTCGATCCGAACGCGACGGCCCAGCTTTCACGGGCTCTCACCGAGACCGGCGCAATCGTGGGGACACCGCAGTATCTCGCGCCCGAGCTCCTGCGCGGTGACGCGGCCGATGCGCGCAGCGATATCTGGTCGCTCGGAATCATGCTCTACGAAATGTCGAGCGGGATGCGTCCGTTTTCCGGCTCCACGCCGATGGAGCTGGGCGCTGCCATCCTGCAGGCGCCGCCGGAACCACTGCCGACTCGCGTGCCCGCAGGGCTGGCAGCGGTCATCTCCCGGTGCCTGGCGAAGGATCCGACCCAGCGCTATCGGCAGGCTGGCGAAGTCCGGGCGGCGCTCGAAGGTCTCGCCCCGAGCGTCAGCTCCGGCTCCATGGCTCTGCCCCAGCCGCTCGCCCAGCCCGCGTCCACCCACCGCGGGCGAACATGGCTCTGGGTGGGCGCGGCTGCGATGCTCCTTCTGGCCACGAGCGTTTGGCTTGACCTCGCAGGAATCCGCTCGCGCCTGTTTCTGGGCGGCGACTCGGAGCGCATCACCTCACTCGCCGTGTTACCGCTGGATAACTTCTCGCACGATCCCGAACAGCAATATTTTGCCGACGGGATGACCGAGGAACTCATCACCGCGCTGGCCCAGATCGGAACGCTGCGCGTGATCTCCCGGACCTCGGTGATGGGTTTCAAGGGAACCACGCTCTCCCTGCCCGAGATTGGCCGAAAGCTGGGCGTGGACGCGATTGTCGAGGGGTCTGTCCTGCGCTCGGGCGGCCGGGTGCGCATCACCGCGCAGCTCATCCGGGCGGCGAGCGACCAGCATATGTGGGCGCAATCCTATGAGCGCGACCTGAGTGACG
>JANLOU010000531.1:0-4500 GCA_031366735.1 Candidatus Eiseniibacteriota bacterium | reverse complement strand
CCGTGGACAGCAGCGCGGTGCACGGCGCCCCGTCGCCCAGCGTCACACCGGCGCCGCCGGCTGCGGCGCTGGGTGCGCCGGTGCGCAGCGTCGAGCGCGGGGCCAGCCTGCGCCTGGCGACGACGGCGTCGAGGCTCGACGATGTGGCCGGGGGCGGTGATGCTCCACGCGCGCTCTTGCTCCAGCTCTCCCTCGCCGACAGCCTCTCGGGGCTTGCGCAGAACGCCGCTGCCGCGCTCGCCTACGAACGCGTGCTCGCCGTGGCCAGCAAGGATTGGCGCGGCTATCCGCACACCGTCGAGGCGTTGCTCTATGCCTACTCGGTTACCGATCAGAGCGCTGCCGGCGCGCGCCTGGCGCTGCAGGCGCTCCCGCGTGTGGGCCGATCGCCATCGGCTCTCAATATCGCGGCGAGCGGCTTGGACTGTGCGGTGAGCGCAGCGGATTCGATTCCCGAGAAGGCGACTTGGATCAGGATGCTGGAGAGCGAAGCGCTCTCGCTGGTGCGCGACCGTTCGTTCCAGACGGCAGCGGATGACCGCTCGGGCGCCTTCATCACACTGCTGGGCGCACGCGAGTCGGCGAAGGATTCGGTGGGACGACGCGCCATCGCGAAGGAGTGGGCGACTTTCCTCGAGGGCGAAGCGGCGGCGGCGAAGACTCCCGAGCAGCGCGCGGTGTTCGATCCACACCGGCTGTCGGCCTACCTCGAGCTCGGTGAGCCGGAGCGCGCGGTCGCCATGCTGCAACAATCCGAGCGGGACTTCCCCGCGGACTACAATCCGCCCCAGCGGCTCGCCACCGCGTACAAGGCCATGAAGCATTGGGACGAAGCACTGGCGGCATCGGACCGCGCCATGGCCAAGGGGTATGGGCCGCGCAAGCTCCTGCTCTACCAGACGCGCGCCGATATCTTCACGGGTCGTGACGACAGGGCGGGAGCGCGGGCGGTGTTGACCGAAGCGGTCGCGTTCGCCGAGGCCCTCCCGGCGGGACAACGCTCGGAGAATGCGATCCAGAGCCTCCGTCGCAAGCTGAGTGCGTTGGGAGATTGAGTCGTTCCGCGGCGCTGTGATGCCCGCTCGCGCCGCGGGGTGCTAGAGTGTGTTGCCTTCCCGCCCCCCGTGAAAGTCTCAAGAAGGGAGAACGCATGCGTCGTCACCTAGTGCGCAACCTCGCCGTTGTCGGCTTGCTCGCGCTCGCGCTCACAGGCTGCAAGGGCAACGGTGGAGTCACCTCCATCAAGACGCTCCTCGATGATCCGGGTCGTTTCGACAAGCAGATCGTCCGCATCGCGGGCACCGTGGGCAAGAGCGCAGGAATGCTCGGGTATGGCGCCTATCAGGTGGACGATGGCACCGGCACGATCAGCGTGGTCAGCAAGGTGAATGGGGCCCCGCGCGAAGGTGCCAAGGTGGGCGTCGAGGGCGAGTTCCGCTCGGCCTTCACGCTCGGCACTTCGAGTGCCGCAGTGATCATGGAGCAGCGGCGCTACGAACCGAGATGACACGCTGAGGCGACGGTGTTCGAAAGCCCCCCCGGTGCGATGCCTCGGGGGGCTTTCGCTTGGCCGCCGTGGGGTTACTCGTTCACGGCGTACGAGAGCAGTGCGTGCACCGGTGTGGGCGCCAACTTCCCGCGGCCTCCCAGCCCGACCAACTCCACCACGAACAGAGTTGCCAGGACCTCCGCCCCCAACTGATGCACCAGGGCGATCGTTGCAGCGGCGGTGCCCCCAGTGGCCAGGAGGTCATCCACGACCACGACCCGCTGCCCCGGCTGCAACGCATCCGCATGGAGTTCCAGTGTGTCCTCGCCATATTCCAGCGAGTAGACCTGCCTCACCGTTCTGCCGGGCAGCTTGCCGAACTTGCGCGCGGGCACGAATGGCACCTGCCAGTGCTGCGCGAGTGGGGCGCCGAAGAGGAAGCCCCGGGATTCGATCGCGACCACAGCGTCAGGCTTCTCGACCTTCGCCGCCAACTGTTGGATCGAGTCCTGGAACGCTGCCGCGTCGGCGAGCAGCGGCGTGATGTCCTTGAACAGGATGCCGCGCTTGGGGAAGTCCGGGATGTCACGGATGAAGCGGGACAGATCCATGGGGCGAACTCCTATGAGTGGACGGGTGAGCCCGTGTGCGAATCACCATCGGCGAGTTCGATGGCGCTTCGCAACTTCCCGAGGGCCTTGGCTTCGATCTGTCGAACGCGTTCACGCGAGAGTCCAAAATGGTCGCCCGTTTCCTGCAGCGACCGGGCGATGCCGTCATGGAAGCCATACCGTATCCGGATGAGCTGCTCTTCACGCTCCGATAAAGTGCGGAGCAGGCCGTCGAGCTTTTCGTGCTCGAGTTGCAGTTCCACCATACGCTCGACCGAGGTGGGCGCGGTGCCAAGGGATTCGGCCGAGAGCTCCTCGAACGCGTCCACGCCTTCGCTCTCATCCAGCGAACGCATCCCCGCCACGAGCACTTGTAAACGCGCCGCACGGGCAGTGGAGATCTCGAGCGACTCCGCGATCTCCTCGAGCCGTGGCTCGCGACCGAAGCGCGCGCGCAGATCGCGCTCCGCAAGGTGGAAGCGATTCATCTGGCGGAACATCTGCACCGGAATACGCACGGAGCGCGACTGTTCGGCGAGCCCTCGCAGCACCGACTGTCGGATCCACATCGCAGCATAGGTACTGAAGCGAAGCCCCCGCTCGGGTTCGAATCCGTCCACCGCATGGATCAGGCCGAGGTTGCCTTCCTCGATCAAGTCCAGAAACGGCAACCCACGATTACGGTATTGCCGTGCCACATGCACCACGAGCCGCAGATTCGCGAGGATCATGCGCTTGCGCGCGGAGGGGTCGCCGCGGCGCGCGCGCACGGCCGTCTCGAGCAGCTCGGCGTGTGGGAGCATGCGGACGCGCCCGATCTCGTTGAGGTAGACATCGAGGATGTCGCGCTCCGGCTCGCCCCGAAGTTCCTGCCGGGTGACGCGTGCGGTGGGGTCCTCGACGCCATCCTCGGGAAGCTTCACCCCGGCACGCTGCAACTCGGCGCGGAAGCGGACGAATGCCGGCTCGTCGAAGTCCGGGGCGAGCAGCAGCGCCTCGTACTCGCGCTTGTCCAACTCAGCGCTGAGGATGGCCACGCGTCTCGCTTCCGCGAGTCGCATGGAGAAATCGACGAGCTCAGGACCGTCCATGTGCTCCTTCGGGTTGCGGGGGCCTGCCCTTGGACAGGATGCGACGCGGTGGCACGACCCGCAACCGGGTTCTCAAGTCGAGCGATGCCGTCCGGCACAGGAACGCCGGACCCGCGTTGCCGCGTGATCCGGCGTGATGTGGAATGGTCGGGGCGAGAGGATTTGAACCTCCGACCCCCTGGTCCCGAACCAGGTGCGCTACCAGGCTGCGCTACGCCCCGACTTGTTCTGTTCCAAAATGGTGTGCAGGTCCCCAATGAATGGTGGGCCGTGGTGTGCGGATGGGCCCTCGTGATGGGTACGACCACTGCAGCGCGGAAGAAACTAGCACGCTTGCAGCGCGGCAGGCAACCCGACTCGGGTGCATGGAACCCATGGGAGTCGGTCCCGGAATCACAGGTTGAGCCCCCAGTGTTGCATCTCCGTCATCGCGTCCGAGTCGCTCAGGTTGAGCTGCATCGGCGTCACCGAGACGAACCCGGCGTGCACGGCATGGAAATCCGTCCCCTCGATCGGCTTCCAGATGGGGTCCTCCCCGCCGATCCAGTAGTAATCCTTGCCGCGGGGATCGACCTTCTTGACCAGCGTGTCCTGGTACACGCGCGAGCCCAGGCGCGTGAGCTGGATCCCGCGCAGTTCCGCACGCGGGCGGTACGGGATGTTCACATTGAGCAACAACGCCTTGGGCAGGCCGCGCTCCAGTACCTGGCGTACGATTCCTCCCACGATGGCGGCGGGTTCGGCGAAGTCGGTGAGCTCGCGCGTCACCAAGGACGCGGCAATGGCGGGGACGCCCTGCAGCACGCCCTCGATCGCCGCTGCGACCGTGCCGGAATAGAACACATCCTCGCCCATGTTCGGCCCGTGATTGATCCCCGAGACGATCAGATCCGGTTTGTCGATGAGCATGCCGTGGAAAGCAATCAGCACGCAGTCGGCAGGCGTCCCGTCCACGCTATAGACCTCGTCGCCGTGCGGATGGATGCGCAGGGGTCGGTGCAGCGTCAACGACTGCGAGGTGGCGCTCTGGTTGCGATCGGGCGCGACGACGGTCACCCGCCCGAATGCCGAGAGTTGGCTCCGCAGCTGCATCAGCGCAGGCGAATGGATGCCATCGTCATTGGTGACGAGGATGTGCACCGGGGTCCTTTCGTTGCGGCTGGGGTTCGAACCCCAGCCGGATCATCGTGCCGACGATGCGAGGCACATCCCGCGTGATGCTCAAGTGACTCTTCTCGTCGCCATAGACCGTGGGGATATCCACCTCGGCGATCGTGAATCCCAGCCGGGCCGCGCGCACGGCCATCTC
>JANLOU010000479.1:0-3047 GCA_031366735.1 Candidatus Eiseniibacteriota bacterium | reverse complement strand
GTTCTTCTGGAACCGGATGTGCCGCATGCGCGCCATCTCGCGAAGCGGATAGACGATATGTCGAGTCTCGACGGCGCCCACGGCAACCGCCGGCAGGAGCGGATTGAACTGGAAGAAGTTCTCCTTATCGAGCAGTAGCGTGTCCCAGTATCCGCGTGCCTCGCGCGACTTGCCCATTGCCCGCGCCACATCGAGCCCGCCGAAGCCACCACCGAGTATGAGGAGCTTGTGTCCCGCCATGGACCGAACGATAGCATTCGGCTCCGGCGAACGCCCATCACCCGGATGCGCGATCCCCACAGGCGATCTAGCATGGCTCCCATGCCCCGAGTCTCCGTGCTGCTCCCCGTCCGAAATGCCTCGCCCTGGCTGGCCAGTTCCATTGCAAGCTTGAGGCGGCAGAGTTATCGCGGGTTCGAGATCGTCGCAGTCGACGATGGCTCCACGGATGGCTCCGGTGATCTGCTCGAGTCTCTCGCCGCAAGCGAACCGCGCCTGCGGGTGATCCGGCGCGAACACGCCGGCCTGCCCGCGACGCTCCAGACGGCGTTCGCGAATGCGCACGGGGACCTGCTCATGCGGCACGATGCGGACGACCTCTCGCATCGCGAGCGGCTCGCGGCGCAAGTCGCGCACCTCGATGCGCACGCGGAGGTCGGTGTGGTCGGCTCGCGCGTGCGCTTGTTCCCCGACGGCGCCTACGGGGAAGGGATGCGACGCTGGGCGAGTTGGCACGACTCGTTGCTCACCCACGAACACATGGAGCGCGAACGCCTCATCGACAGCCCGCTCTGCCATGGGACCGCTCTGCTCCGCCGCCAAGCGCTTGAACGCGTACAAGGCTGGCACGATCGCGGCTGGGCGGAGGACCTCGATCTGTGGGTGCGCATGTTCGATGCGGGAATCCAGTTCGCGAAACTCCCTCGGCGTTTGTACGGCTGGCGCCAGCACGCCGCCAGTTCGACGCGGACCGACCCACGGTATGCGCGGGAGCGTTTCACCGCCCTGAAAACCGAGGCGCTGCACCGCTGGCTCGGCCCCCGCCGCGCCACGCTCGTGGGCGTGGGAGAAAGTCTGGAGCGCTGGCTGGCCGCGCTCGGACCACTCGCAGCACGCTCGGTGAGTGCGCGAGTTCCCGAGGGATGCCCACTCCACGATTGGCCCGCCCCGCTCGTTCTAGCGTTCGTAGCGCCACAGGTCCGGACAAGATGGCGTCGACGGCTCACGTCGTGTGGTATGGCGGAACTAACTGATTTCATATTCGTCGCCTGAGGCGAGCCGCAGGTCGAGTGGGTATTGACCCCCCCGCGATGGCTGTGGCTTATTGTGTCTGTCCCTCGCAGTTCCATCGCGTCGCTCCGTTCCCCCGAACGAGGTAGAGAAATGGCCAAACGTCCGAAGAAGAGCTACACCGAGAAGCAGCGTCAGGAGATCATCGACGCCGCCGCCAAGGATGATCTCACCGCGGATCAGGTCCACAAGAAATTCGGTGTGAAGCCCGTCACCTACTATTCGTGGCGCAAGAAGCGGGGCATCGTCGGCAAGCGGGGTCGGCGTGCCAAGATCGCCGCGGGCGGACCTGCGACAGTCGCCGTGCGCAGCACGGGCAGTGATCTCTCCGCGCAGGTGCGGGCCGGCGTTCAGGCCAAGGTGCGCGAGATCCTTCCTGCGATCGTCCGTGAGGAGGTCGCGGCCTACCTCAACGCGCTTTTCGGTACACCCGCGCGTCGTGGCCCAGGGCGTCCGCGCAAGCAGATCTGACGCGATCCGCCGCAAGGCAGTGGGATCCTTGGACGGCGGCGCCTTCGGGCGCCGCCGTCTTCATGGGAGGAAGTCGCTTCCGTCCACAGCCGCCGCAGCCGCTTCGTCCAACAGCCACGCGGCCGTACGAACAAGTCGAGCGGGGCAGGAAGAAACATCGCCGCCGTCGGCAAAGGCCGCGGCCACCGCCGCCGCCTTCGTGCTCCCGGTTGCCAGCACGAGTACGCTGCGGGCTTCCGCCAATGCACGCGGCAACAAGGTGAGTCGGCGAGCGGGAGGCTTGGGGCTATCGAGCACTGGACCGACTCGCGCTTCGCTCGCGACGAGCAGGGGCGAGCCGGGGAACAGCGACGCGATATGGCCGTCCTCCCCAACGCCCAACACCACCAGGTCGAGCGGTTCCTCCAACTCGATGGCGTAATCGCGCGCGGCCTGCGCCAGATCAGGGGAATCGGCAGCCATGCGGCGAGCCAGCGGGGCCTCCGCGCCCAACGGGTCCAGCAGGGCCTCGCGCAGTAATCGATAATTGCTCTCCGGGTGATCGGGCGGCACCGCCCGTTCATCCGCGAACAGCACCACGACGCGGCCCCATTCGATATGACTGCGGAACGGTTCACGCGAGAGGCATTGCAACAATGCACGGGGCGTGCGCCCTCCCGGGAATGCCACGCGGAAGCTGCCGTGGTCGGCGATCGCCTCGGCCGCCACATCGCGCACCACCCGGGCCGCCGCATCCGCAAGCATCGCTTCATCGGGAATCACGACCGGGTGTGGGTATCGCATCAAGCGTTGCGCCAGCGACGGCGGTCCCGCTCGATCAGGCGGTCGGCCTGAGCGGGGCCCCAGGTCCCAGGTGCGTAGGGAACGCTGTTGGGTTTGGACTCGGTGTAGTCGAGCACCGGCTGGATCCACGCCCACGAAGTCTCGACGGCATCACGCCGCGAGAACAGCGTCGCGTCACCCTTCATCGCGTCGAGCAGGAGTCGTTCGTAGGCCTCGGGCGGCTCTCCACCGAAAGCTTCCTTGTAGCTCATGTCCATGACCACGGGGCCCACATTGAAGTCGTGTCCGGGCACTTTGGAGGCGAACCGGATCTGGATCCCCTCCTCGGGCTGGATCCGCAGTGTGATGACATTGGCCTCGACGTGCTCGCACAGGTCCCCACTGCCGAACAACGACAGGGGGATCTGCTGCATATGGAACGACACCTCGGTCACGCGCTCGGCCATGCGCTTGCCCGCGCGCAGGTAGAACGGCACGCCCTGCCAGCGCCAGTTGTCCACGAA
>JANLOU010000462.1:0-10650 GCA_031366735.1 Candidatus Eiseniibacteriota bacterium | reverse complement strand
GGGGTTCCGCGTGGACGAAGCCAAGCGCGGCGCCGCGATGTGCGACGGCATGCCCGACGCATCGCTCGAGGATCGGGTGCGGTTCGCGCTCTCGGGGCTCGCGCGCGAGCGATTCCGCCGAGCTGTTCCCATGGCGGGGGCTGCCGGTTGATGCTGGGGCTACTCCCCGATGGGCTTGGCGAGCATCAGCACCAGCGGGACGGTGAGCCGCACTTCGCCGGCGCCGTGCGCCGCGGCATCCAGTCGCGCGCACACGGCGGCCAGCACCGATTCGGCCTGTGCTCCGGCCACTTCGTGCCAGCCCGCGGCGAAGCCCAATCGCATGAAGTGATGCTCAAGCACCGCTGCGCTCTCGCGAAAGCGCAGCGTGATCGAGTGGGTGTGCGTCGCCTCAACCCTGAACCCACCGTGCGCAAGGCGCGAACTCAGTGCGTCAGCGGTGGCGCGGTGGGCGACATGCTTGCGCAGGCGCTCCAGCGCCGGGCGATCCCCGCGAGACTCGAGCTCTTCGGCGAAGGCGGCATACCACTGCACGAAATGGCCTTGGACATTGCTCGTCAGCGCGAGCGTGCCCGTTGGTTCCAGCACGCGATGACATTCGCGCAGTGTGCCCTCGGGGTCTGGGAAGTTGTTGATCCCGAGATTCGAGGTGATGAGTCCGAACGCCGCATCGCGGAAAGGCAATCCCGCACCGTCGCCGCGGACTGGCGACGCGTTGTGAACTCCCCACACGCGACACTTCGCCTGGGCGCGAACCAGCGCCTCGGCCCACGGATCCACGCCGACCACAAGGGCAGCTCGTCATAGAGCGCCACATGGCTGGGCTGCGATGGCTCGAAGTCCACGGCGTCGCGCATCACTCGCCTCCTTATCGCCTTCCGCCAGATGCGAGCGGCAACCGCACGCTCGCCACGCACCCTGAGGCGCCCGCTCGATTCACCAGCGTCAATCCACCGCCATGGGCTTCGGCGATCTGGCGACTCAGCGCCAGCCCGATGCCGGTGCCCTCGGGCTTGGTGGTGAAGAACGGCACGAACAGATTGGCGGTCTCGGCCAAGCCGGGGCCTTCGTCCTCGATGCGCAACTCCAGCCACCCCTCGCGGGTCTCCCACGCCAGCCATACGCCGCCGCCCGTTTCAAGCGCGGCGTCAGCCGCGTTGCGCACGAGGTTGATGAGCAACTGCTCCAACTGGTCGCGATCGGCTTCGAGCGTGGCTTCCGGTCCACCTTTCACGCCGACGGCCACCCGCCGCTCGAGCGCCGCGGCCTGCTCCACCCACTCGCGCACTTGCACCCGCGCGAGAGTCGGCCGCGGCAGCCGCGCGAGTCGTGCATAGGCGTGCATGAAGCGGCCCAATGCCTGCGAACGCGATTCGATCACGCGCAGCCCTGCGCGCATGTCCTCCTCCCGCTCGGCCTTGCGATCCCCACGCTCGATCAGCATCTGCAGGCTGCCGGCGATGCTCTGGATCGGGGCGAGCGAGTTGTTGATCTCGTGGCTCAACACGCGAATCAACCGCAGCCACGCTTGGTGCTCTTCCTCGCGCAGCGAACGGCTGAGGTCCGACAGCACCAGGAGTTCGTGGGGTCGTCCGTCCTGACGGTACGAACCACGCCGCAGCTCCCAGCGGCCGGAACGCGTGGGGAATCGCAGTTCGGCCAGGCGTGGGGTCTCTCCCTGCAGCGCCTCGAGCAACCCCAGAGAGGCGGCATCACGACCCAGCGACCGCACACTGGGCTCGCCGAGCAACTCCTCGCCCTCGCGGTTCACCATGCGCAGGCGCCGTTCCGGATCGAACGCGAATACCGCCACATCGATCGAGTCCATCACACGCGAGAGCAATGCGGTGGCGGTGAGCGCCTCGAACTTCTGGCGGCGCAGCGTTTCGGTGAGCGCGTTCACTTCGAACATGGCAAGCCCCATGGGCGTCTCGGGGTCGGCGCCACGCGCGCGGATACTGGTGTCGCCTTCGCGCATGGCCGCGAGCATGTTCGACAGGGTCTGCAATGGCCGCACCACGCGTTCGCGCACCAACAATGCACAGCCCAGCCACGCCGCAGCCATCACCCATTGCAGCATGGAGCGCACGCCGGGATCGGAAATCAGTCGCCCCAACGCATACCAACTGAGCGTCATGGGCAGCGCGCCACCGGCCAACGACAACCAGAACAAGCGTGTCTCGTAAGACGCGCGGGGCCGACGGCGGGGGTTGGGCATGGCTCGCAGCTACAACCCGTGACGCTCGAGGCGGCGGTACAGTGCGCTTCGCGACAACCCCAGCGTTTTGGCAGCCTCGCTCACATTGCCCTCGTGGCGCTGCAGCGCCTTCTGGATCAGCACGCGCTCGACTTCATCGAGCGTCATCTGCTCGAGCGCCGGTGCGCCGGCATCGTTCTGCGCGCGCAGCCCGAGGTCGCCCGCGAGCACCACGCGCCCTCGCGCGAGCAGCACCGCGCGTTCCACGACATGGTCCAGTTCGCGCACATTGCCGGGCCACGGGTGGGCCAGCAATGCCTGCAGCGCACCCTCGTCGAATCCCTCGAGGTCCTTGCGGTAGCGGCCTGCGTGCCGGAGCAGGAAATGTCGCGCAAGGACGGGAATGTCCTCGCGCCGCTCACGCAGCGCGGGCAGGTGGATCTCGACCGTGTTGATGCGGAACAGCAGGTCCTCGCGAAAGCGCCCTGCCGCACTCTCGGCGTGCAGGTTGGCATTGGTGGCCGACACGAGCCGCACGCTGACCGCTCGCGTGCGGGACTGGCCCACGCGTTCGAACTCACCCGTCTGGAGCACGCGCAGCAGTTTGGCCTGCTGCGGCAGCGGCACATTCGCGATCTCGTCCAGGAACAGGGTGCCTCCGTCGGCCAACTCGAATCGCCCGGCGCGGTCCGAACTGGCGCCGGTATAGGCGCCCTTCACATGTCCGAACAACTCGCTCTCGAACACGCCTTCGGACAGGCCACCCACATTCACGGTGACCAGCGCGCGCGCACCGCGTGCTGATTTGGCGTGCACGATGCGCGCAACCAACTCCTTGCCCGTGCCATGCTCGCCGGTGACCAGCACATTCGCTTCGGATGGGGCAACCTGATGGATCAAGTCGAGCACCGGACGCATCACCGCCGAATCCGCGATCATCTCGGGCGCTCCGTCGCGGCGCAGCAGCCGGTTCTCCTGCTCCAGTCGCTGCCCCACGCGCAAGGCGCGTCCCAACTCGACCTGCGTGGACACCGTCTGCAGCAGCCTCGCGTTGTCCCATGGCTTCTGCACATAGTCCCGGGCGCCGCGCCGCACCGAGGCTACCGCACCTTCGACGCTGCCCCATGCGGTCATCACCACCACGGGCAGTGTCGGGTCCAGCGTGCGGATGCGTTCCAGCAGGTCCAGGCCCTCTCGGCCCGAGGTGGTATCGCGGGCGTAGTTCAGGTCGAGCAATGCCGCGTCGAAGTCGCTCGATTCCAGCGCCGTCAGGGCGAGCGCAGGCGAGGTGGCGGTCTCGACCTCGAAGCCTTCGCTCTTGAGCAGCAGCCGCAACGCCGCCAGTACATCCGTGTCGTCATCCGCAACCAGCACGCGTGGCTGCTTGGCGGGGGCCTGACTCACGGCTTCACCGCCTCGGCCCAGCTGATCGTGTACCAGAGCGCGCCGTCACCGCGCCTGCCGAATGCCGTCAAGCCCGCAAGCGCGCCATCAAGCTCCTCCGCGCTGGCGCCGCCCGTGGCGAGGATCGCCTCGCGCGCGCCTTCGAAGATGTGGATCAGGTTGGCGACGAGCGGTTCGAACGCGGGCTGACCCGAGCAGGCGCCGAATGGAAGCAGCTCGATGCGCCGCGGCTCGAGCCCTGCGCCCGCGAGCAGTTGCACCAAGCGTCGTCCCACCAGCGGGTCATTGCCGAGTCGGTCGTAGGTCCGCATGTACGCACGCCAGACGCTCATGAGATGCGGTGGCTCGGGCCAGGGGCGGAACATCTCGTGGTCGTCGTCCTCGATCACCACTCGCCCACCGGGCTTGACGGCTCGGGCCATGGCCGTGACGACCGCCTGAGGGTCGGGCACATGCTCCAACAGGAACCTTGCGTGCGCCACATCGAACGAGCCCCACTCGGCGGCGGAGAGCGGCAGGGCCAGCGCATCGCCCTCGCGCCAATCCACGATTGCAGCGTCGCCCGCCTGTTCGGCCAGTTGCCGCGCGCGCCCGAGTTGCTCGGCGGAGCGCTCGACCGCCACCACGCGTTCGCCCGTGGCCGTGGCCATGGCACGCGCGAACTGACCCAACCCCGCACCCACCTCGAGCACCCGTTCACCCGGCAGCGGTCGCAGCGCCGTGAGCGAGAGCGAGTTGATGAGTGTGTTCATGTCGGCGAGGCGTTGCTGCTCCTCGCGGTGCGTGCCGTGGACATAGCGGGAGACCGTCGCCATGCTCGGCACCTTAGCACGCGCGCGCTACATCTCGCGCAGCACCTGATACTTCTGGGGGTCGGCCACGAAGGCGGTCTTGCTGCTGTCGTTCTCGAAGAAGTAGGGACCGCCCACCCAATAGACCTGCGGGGACCGGGCGCTGGGAATGAACCGTCGCGTGGTGACGGGGTCGCGCACCACGCCACAGTACAGGTCGGGCGTCTGCATGAACCGCCGCAAGGTGCGCTCGCCCGCGAACCGGTAGACCTCCCCGTTCACGCGGAAATGCAGGTCCGCCGACAAGGATCCGATCAGCCGGGGATCAACGGGATCGCACATCGCGCGGTGCAGATGGAACAGCGCGAACTCGGCGTCGGTCACGGGTCCCGACGGGACCCGAATGGATTCTCAGGTGAAGCGCGACGACTGGGGAATCGGGAACTCGTCCACCGTGGCCGCACGCGCCGGCGGCACGGCGGGAAGGGGCAGCAGCGCACACACGAGCGCGCACCCCAGTAACCGGCGGCGTGTTGGCATGGATCGACCTCTTTCGGAGGATGGGTGCGAGTGTCGGAGCAACGAGGTGGTGAGGATAGCATTCCCGGGGCCACCGAACGCGTCAGTCCCGTGCAAAAAAACCTCAGGCGAACACCGTGATCTCGGTCGCCTTGAAGCTCGCGCGCACGGCGGTGCCCGGCGAAAGCCCCAAGCTCGAGACCGACTCGCGCGTGAGGGTGGCCACGAGCGGGGTATCGGCTGCGATCCGCACGCGCAGCAGGGCACCATCCGGAGGTTCGGGGGTGATCTCGGCGACCGTACCCGACACTTGATTGCGGGCGCTGCCGGTGGCGGGCCCCAGGCTCAGCGTCACATGGCCGGGACGCACCAACGCACACGCGTCCCCCTCGAAGCCCGGCGCGAGGACGGTGAACACGGCGCCTGCGGTCGCGAATTGCGCCAGACCATCGGCGCCCGGCCCGCTCACGCGACCTCGCCACAAGTTGATGCCCAGGAACTCTGCAATGAAGCGGGTGCGCGGCGCGCGCAGCAGTTCGTCCCGTGTGCCGACCTGCACGATGCGCCCCGCCTCCATGACGGCGATGCGGTCTCCCAGCGCGAGCGCTTCGCCGGGATCGTGCGTGACATGCACCGTGACGCCTGCGCGGCCCGCCAACAGGCTCACCAGTTGCGCGCGCAACTCGGCGCGCGCCCGCACATCAAGCGCCGAGAGGGGTTCATCGAGCAACAGCAACGCCGGCTCGGTCACCAATGCGCGGGCGAGCGCCACACGCTGGCGTTGCCCTCCCGAGAGCTCGCGCGGACGACGCGAGGCCAGCCGCGTCAGGCCCACCTGCTCGAGCGCATTGCGCACACGCACCCTGCCGTCCGCGACAGCGACGCCGCGCATCTCGAGCCCGAACGCTGTGTTCTGCTGGACGGTGAGATGGGGGAAAAGCGCGAGGTCCTGCGGCACCGACGCGCACGCGCGGCGATGCGCGGGACGGTCGATGCCGCGCGTGGCGTTGAACCAGATGTCGGGTCCCAGCGTGATGATGCCTGCGTCGGCGGTGTCGAGCCCTGCCAACAGGCGCAGGAGCGTGGTCTTGCCACAGCCGCTCTCGCCGATCAGCACGAGCACCTCGCCCGGGCGCGCCTGGAGTGTGAGGTCGAGCGAGAACTCGGGTCGAGCGAATCGCAGCTCAGCGTGCAGCATCGCGTCCCATCCACGCGGGTCGCGCGAGGGAACCGCGCAGCACCAGCAGCAACACGAATGAGACCGCCAGGAGCAGCGCCGACAACACCAGCGCCGCATCGAGATCCGACTGCAACGCCACATAGACCGCGAGCGGCAGCGTACGCGTGGTGCCCGGCAGGTTGCCCGCGAAAGTGATGGTGGCGCCGAACTCGCCCAGCGCGCGGGCAAAGGCCATGGTGGCGCCCGCCACAAGCGCAGGGGCGGCCAGCGGCGCCATCACGCGAAGGAACCGCGCCCGTTCATCGGCGCCCAGCATGGCCGCCGCCTCGAGCAGGCGCACATCCACTCCCTCGAAGCCCGCGCGCGCAGCCGACACATAGAACGGCGCCGCCATGAATGCCTGTGCCACGACCACGGCCGCCGTGGTGAACGGCAACTCGATGCCAACGAGTTGCAGCGCCTGTCCGGCAAGGCCTGCCCGCCCGAACGCCATGAGCAACGCGAAACCCGCCACGGTGGGCGGCAATACCATGGGCAGATCGACCAGCGCTTCCAGCACGCGCCGCCCGACGAATCGCCGCGTGGCAAGGAGGTACGCGAGCGGAGTACCCAGCACGACCACGAGGAGCATGGCGGCCAGGCTTGTGATGAGGCTGAGCCGCAGGGCGTCGAGGATCTCGGGTTCCGCGAGTTTCACGAGCACCGTGGAAACATCGAGGCGCAGGTACACGGCGGCCACCGGCAGCACCAACAGCGTCACGATGGGCACCACCGCGAGTGCGAGCAGACCGGCGCGTGGGCGGCGGCGCGTCACCCGCGAATCGGTCATCGAGCGCGGACTGCCGCGGGCCGCATGCGATGCTTTGCGAGGATCGCCTGCCCCCGCTGCGAGAGCACGAGCGCCACGAAACGCTCGGCGGCGGCACGGTCGCGCGCACCGCGGAGCACCGCGATGGGATAGCTCGCGACCACATTCGCAGCGTCGGGAAGCGGGAGCTCGCGCACATAGCGGACGAGCGCGGGTGACACATCGGAGCGATACACCACGCCGGCGTCGGCCTCGCCCAGCTGAACCTTATTGACCACGGAGCGCACATTTTCTTCTTCGGAGACTGTGTTCGCCAACACCCGGCGCGCATACCCCGGGGCATAGCCGGGCTGTTGGCCCAACTTCTGCAACATCTCGCGTGTGTAGTGGCCGACCGGAACGGCATCCGCGCCGATCACCAGCTTGATGCCCCGTCGCGCCAAGTCCTCCAGACGCGTGATGCGCGCCGGATTGGTGCGAGGGATGATCACCGTGAGCGCGCTCTGTGCGAACAGCACGGGCGTGCTCGCCAGTACGCCGCTGCTGTCCACCACGGCCATCCAATGCTCATCGGCCGAAGCGAAGATGTCGGCGGAGGCGCCCTGCCGGAGCTGTGCGGCCAGTTGCTGCGATCCGGCGAGATTGAAGCGCACTCGCAGACCGGCTTCGTGGCGCTCGAACTCGCGCGCCAGTTCGCGAAACGGCGCATCGAGCGAGGCGGCGGCGAACACCGTGAGCGTGGCGCGCTCCACCGCGGCCACGGGTCGAGCGAGTGCGAGCGCCGCGATGCACAGGAGCACGCGGCAAGTGGTTCGGATCACGACGGGCCGTCCCAGCTACCGATCATCACCTCGGTCGACTTGATCACCGCCACCGCCTCGCCCCCCACCCGCAGCCCAAGGCGCTCGACCGAGGATCGCGTGATGATCGAGACGAGCGTCTGCTCGCCGATGCGAAGATGCACTTCGGCCATGAGCCCCTCGACATGGAGGTGCGTGATCACCCCGCGCAAGTGGTTGCGCGCGCTCAGCCCGAACGCGGCGCGCGGCGTGGAATCAGGCACGGCGCTCGCGCCCAGCATCTGGTGCAATGACTCGCGCGTGAAGAGCCAGCGCCTGCCCACACGCACTGCCGGCAGCTTGCCGGCGCGTGCCAGGCCCTGGACGCGTTTGGCATTCATATGGAGTAGCTCTGCGGCCTGTTGGACGGTGAGGGTCTCCATGTTGCCCCTTCTGCTGTTGGATGCCAGAGATGCTTATAGTACCTTCTAATACCTTAGTGTACCCATTCGAGGTCTTTCAAGGTCAAACGGGGAGGCATCCAGTGCACACCAAGGCCAGCACCACCCGGCACCACCGGAGCATTGCAGTCGCCGTTCTCGTGCTCAGCTACAGCCTCGTCCCGAGCGCCTTTGCGCAGGTTCCCGCGCCGCGCGTCTCGGGGCTGCTGATACTTCGTGAAACCTACGCGCGTGATGCGGCACTCACCGCGACAGTCCACCGAGCACGGCTCCAGGCTGACGGAACATTGCCCCAGCAGTTCAGCTACCGACTGCTCGTGGAATACGCGGCGTCCGCGGGTCCCCGTGCCGCCTCCGTCGTGAGCCTGCGCGATGCCTACGCGCGTTGGACTCGAGCCGCGTGGTCCATTCAGTTCGGCCAGTACAAGACCCCGTTCGCGCGCGAGTATGTGGTGCCGCTCACGGCGCTCGAGACCGCCGAGCTCGCCACGGTGGTCGATTCGCTCGCACCCAAGCGGGACATCGGTGTGATGGGCGAATGGACGGCGCCTTACGCATCGGCCTCGCTGGGCGTGTTCAATGGCGAAGGCCCGAATGCCTCGGCGAACCGGGACTCCTCGATGCTCGTGGTCTCGCGCGTGACGGTCCGCCCGATCGCGCCAGTCTCGTTGGGCGGCTCGGTCGCTCGCTACAGCCCCGACAGCACGCGCTACGGAGTCGAGGCCAATCTGGAGTGGCGCGGCTGCACCACCCGCGCCGAGCTGATCGGGCAGCGCAAACGCGGCCGCACACAGGACGACCAAGGCTGGTATGTGCTGACCACCGCGCGACTGCTGCCATGGCTGCGGGCGGTGGGGCGAGTCGAGGATTTCCAACGCCCGGGAATCGGCCAGAATCGCCGCAGCTCGGCCACAACAGCGGGCCTTGATGTCGAGCTCCCGGGCGGGCGCACGCGCTTCTTCGTCAACCTGATCTCGCGGCGGACCGGGTATCCACGCGTCCAACGCAATAGCGTGATCGGCCAGGTGCAGGTGCGCTTCTAGCGAAGCGGCCCGCACCTGGCCGGCAAGCTAGCCCGCCCGCAGTGCGATCATCGGATCCACACGCGTCGCCCGCAGCGCCGGCACCGCGGCGGCGAACAAGCCCGACAGGACCAGCGCGATCGCCACAACCGCATAGGTGGGTGGATCGGTGGGCTTGACGCCGTAGAGCAGCGTGGCCATTCCCTGGGTGACCACGAGCGCGCCTGCGATGCCGATGGCACAACCGAGCAGCGTCAGCCGCAGCGCCTGGCCCACGACCATGCGCACGACCGTTTCGCGCGCGGCACCCAGCGCCATGCGGATCCCGATCTCCTGCGTGCGTTGCGCGACCGAGTACGCCATCACGCCATACAACCCGACCGCCGCGATCACCAGTGCCATCACCCCGAACACCGCCATGAGGCTGGCGAACAGCCGCCGCATCCACATCTGGAATCGGAACTGGGCCTCGAGTGTGCGCACCTCGGTCAGCGCCAGGTCGGGCGCCATCGCGCGCAGAGTCTGACGAAGCTCGGCCGTGACCTGGGCCAACGGACGCTCGGAGCGCACGATCACAATGAATGTCTGATCCGGCTCCTGCATCTGCGAGAGATACACCGTCGAGGGCACATCATCACCCTCGGCATTCTGCGCGATGTCGGGCGCCACGCCGATCACCGTGCGCCAGGCAGTCGCCATGGAATCCGCTTCGAACGCCCCGCGTATCCGGCGACCGAGCGGGTCCTGGCCCGGCCAGAGTTTTCGCGCCAGCGCTTCGTTCACAATGGCCACGCGCTCACTGCCTTCGCGGTCGGCCGGGCTGAAGTCCCGGCCACGGCGCAGCGGCAACCCGATGAGCGAGAAGTACCCCGGCAGGGCTTTCACGATGCTCGTCTGCGGAGCATCCCGAGGACTCAGGTTCCTGGCGCCGTCGGCGATGATGCCATCGGTATTATTGCCGCGATTGAGCGGCAGGCGCGTGACGAGCGCGTGCTCGCGCACCCCGGGCAGGGCCGCCAGCCGGGCGTCCAGTTCGCGCATGAACACCCGGCGCGAGTTCTCATCGGGATAAGTCGCGATCGGCAGCAGCGTCTGGGCCGACACCGCATGGTCGGTGCGCAGTCCGCGACCGGCCCGCTCCAGGTGCATGAAGCTGCGCACCATGAGGCCCGCGCCGATCAACAGCACGAGCGAGAATGCGATCTCCGCGACCACGAGCCCGTTGCGCATCAGATTGCCGGTGCGCGAGCTGCCCGCCTGCGAACTTCCCTCACGCAGCGCTTCGGAAAGGCGCGTATCGGTGGCGTGCATCGCGGGCGCCAGACCGAACAGGATGCCTGCCAGCGCCGCGATGACGACGGTGTACAACAGCACCGGGGCGTCGATCGAGAAATCCATGAAGAAGGGCTTCTCCATGGGAATCGCGCTGATCCAGATCCGGTTGCCCCTGTGCGCGAGCGCGACCCCCACCAGCGCCGAGACCGTGGCG
>JANLOU010000345.1:0-3776 GCA_031366735.1 Candidatus Eiseniibacteriota bacterium | reverse complement strand
GGAATCGTGCAGGCTGCACCCAACGCCACGCTCGACCAGACCAAGATGTTCGCCGCCAGCGTTTACGATGTCTACCACGCGTTCCCCGAGGCCAAGAACATCTTCCAGATCACCTCGCCCGGCGGTGGCTTTGCCGGCATGGTCACCAAGCCATGGAACGAGCGCAAGCGCAGCACCGCACAGATGCAGCAGCAGGTCGCTGGGGGATTCTCGAAGCTACCGGGCATTCGCGCGATCGCAGTGATCCCGCCCGCGCTCCCCGGCGGGGGCAGTTTTCCAGTCGACATGGTGATTGCTTCCACGGCGGAACCCGAGCAATTGCTCGCGATTGCGAATCAGCTCGTGGGGAAGGCCTATGCCAGTGGCCAGTTCATGTATGTGGACACCGACCTCAAATACGACCAACCTCAGACCGAGGTGGTGTTCGATCGCGATAAAGTTCGCTCGCTGGGCGTGGACATGAGCAAGGTCGGTCAGGATCTTTCACGCATGCTGGGCGGCAACTTCGTGAACCGGTTCAGCATCCAGGGGCGCAGCTACAAGGTCATTCCGCAGATGAAGCGGGCCGAGCGGTTGACCGCCGAACAATTGCAATCCGTCTATGTGAGCGGGCCGAACGGTAAGTTGGTCCCGCTGTCCACCTTTGCCACTCTCAAGACCAGCACCCAGCCGCGTGAGCTCAAGCGCTTCCAGCAGCTGAACGCCGTGCGCATCCAGGCGGTGATCCCGCCGGGAGTGCCGCTGGATCAGGCGCTCGGATTCCTCGAGAGTGAAGCCAAGAAGATCCTGCCGCGCGGCTACACCGTGGACTACGCGGGCGAGTCGCGGCAGCTGCGCACCGAGAGCGGCAAGTTCCTGAGTGTGTTCCTGCTCTCCGCCATCCTCATCTTCCTCGTGTTAGCGGCGCAGTTCGAGAGTTTCCGCGATCCGTTCGTGATCCTCGCGGGCTCGGCGCCGCTCGCCGTCTCGGGTGCGCTGGCATTCACATTCCTGGGATTCACCTCGCTCAATATCTACAGCCAGGTGGGATTGATCACACTGGTGGGGCTGGTGGCCAAGAACGGGATCCTCATCGTGGAGTTCGCGAACCATCTTCAGGAGACCGGGCTCGACAAGGGGCGAGCGGTGATCGAGGCGGCTGCGACCCGATTGCGACCCATCCTCATGACCACCGCCGCAACGGTGTTCGGCCACATGCCGTTGATCTTCGCCAAGGGACCCGGCGCCGGGGCACGCAACAGCATCGGGATCACCTTGGTGAGCGGCATGGTGATCGGAACGATCTTCACGCTCTTCGTGGTGCCGGCGGTCTACACGCTGGTGGCGAAGGTGCATAAGCGGGTCGAGACCGGCGAGCCCGAGGGGGCGGCGGCGCCCGTGCTCACCGGGCCCGCATCCAGCGCTGCCGACCCGGGTCGCCTCGAAGCTATTTAGTACAACGAACTTGAAAGTTTTCCATTCCATCGGGGTCCGAGTGATATAGCATCCCGCGCAGTGGAGTCAGTGTCTCCTGTGGAATTAGGAGGCGACAAGCTCTGAACCGTCCGCAGGGTCAGCATGACTCGTGATCGTCCGCTGGACATCAGCCGCCCTCTCGCGACCTCGACGCTCGTCGTGGGGATCGCGGCACTCCTCAGTTGGGTCGCGCCCGACCCACGCTGGCATGGTCTGCGCTTCGCCGGGGCTGGCGTGCATCCGCTCACCGCCCTCAGCCTGATTGCCTCGTCCATCGCGCTATTGCTCCTCCGCCCGAATTCGCAGCGCTCGACAAGCCGGCGCCTCGGAATCGGACTCGCCGCATTGGCCACCGCGATCGGGCTGTTGCGCCTTGCGGCCCCCTATGCGAGTGGGTCGCCGCACTTGGAACGGATGCTTCGGCCCGTCCAGCCGATCTCCGGCGCGCCCGTGCTGATCGCAGGCACCACGGGGCTGTGCTGTGCGTTGATCGGCTTCGTGTTGATCCTGCTGGCCTGGCATCGCGATCGGCTCGGAGGCGTGCGCCAGTCGCTGTCGATCGTCGTGCTGGGTCTTGCGACCGTGGCGGTATTGGGCTACGCCTTCGAGGCGGCGGCCATGCATGGCCAGATGTCGCTGGCCACCGCGCTCTCGCTGATCGGCCTTGCGATCGCCTGCATCTGGGCGACGCCGAGCGCGGATATTCCGGCGGCCTTTGGGCAGCAGGGGCCTGCGGGCGTGATGGTGCGTCGGGTGCTGCTGCCGGTGATCCTCCTGCCCGTGGTGCTGGGGTGGTTGCATCTGTTGGGCCAGCCCCTTGGAGTGTTCGATGACGCGGGCGGGACCGCGATCGCGGTCACGCTGTGCATCCTTGGATTGGGGGCGGTCGCCGTCTGGGGTTCTGGCCGCGTCAGTGCCGCCGAGCAAGCCACCGAGGAATCCGACCGGCGCCATCGCCTGCTGTTCGATTCCAGCCCGTTGCCGAGTTGGGTTTTCGATGTGGAGACGCTCCGATTCCTCGAAGTCAACCAAGCGGCGGTACAGATGTATGGATATTCGCCCGAGGAGTTCCTGAGCATGACTCTTGTGGATATCCGCGCACCCGAAGAACTCCCGCGCTTGCTGCAGTCACTGCAGACCAGTGACGAACAGGATCCCCCGGTGGGCATCTGGCAGCATCGCCGCAAGGACGGCGGATTATTGCAGGTGGAGATCACCCGCAGGGAAATGACCTACGCCGGCCGACCGGCTCGATTGGTCCTCGCGAACAATGTCACCGAGCGCCTGCGCCTGCAGTCCGAGCTCAAGGGCAGCGAAGAGCATTTCCGCGCGCTCGCGCTCACCGCCAATGATGCGATCCTCTCGGCCGACCAGGCGGGCTGTATCACCTACTTGAACCCTGCTGCTGAGCGCATGTTCGGACTCGAACGCGAAACCGTGATTGGCCAGAGCCTGACCCAGATCATGCCGGAGTCGTATCGCGCGCGACACCTCGCCGGGATGAATCGCTATCTGGCCACCGGCCAGGCCAGGGTGTTGGGCAGGACGGTCGAGTTGGCCGGCCTGCGAAGCACGGGGGAGGAGTTCCCGATCGAGTTGTCCCTGGCCAGTTGGTCGAGCGCCGCCGGCGCCGCGTTCACGGCGATCATCCGCGACATCACCATGCGCAAGCAGGCGGAAGAGGCGCTTCGGCGGTACGCGTCGGAACTGGACTCGGCCAATCAGGAGCTCGACGCGTTCGCCTATTCGGTTTCCCACGACCTGCGTGCCCCGCTGCGCAGTATCGATGGCTTCAGTCAGGCACTGGCCGAGGACTGTGCGGACGGTCTCAACGAAGAGGGCCGCGCCCACCTGCGCCGGATCCGCCGCGCGGCACAGCGGATGGGCAACTTGATTGATGATCTGCTGGTGTTGTCGCGGCTCTCGCGCGCGCCCATGAACTCCGCCTCGGTCGATCTCACCGCGCTCGCGCAGTCGATCCGCGAGGACCTCGAACAGCGCGATCCCGCGCGGACCGCGCGCTGGAGCATCGCGAAGGGACTTGTGGTGCGCGGGGATGCACGCCTGTTGCGCGTTGCATTCGAGAATCTGCTGGAGAATGCCTGGAAGTACACGCGCAACACTCCCGAGCCACATGTGGTCATCGGGAGTCGTACGGAGCAGGGACAGACTGTGTTCTTCGTGCAGGACAATGGCGCGGGTTTCGACATGCGCTATCGGGACAAGTTGTTCGTGCCATTCCAGCGGTTGCACTCCGAGGCCGAGTTCGAGGGCACAGGAATCGGCTTGGCGACCGTGGCGCGCGTGGTCCATCGCCACGG
>JANLOU010000270.1:0-3384 GCA_031366735.1 Candidatus Eiseniibacteriota bacterium | reverse complement strand
TCACGGCCCCCGACGCTGAACGCACTGCCGTGCGCACGCCGGTGAATGTGTCATTCGTCATGGACCGCTCGGGCTCCATGGACGGGAGTAAGCTTGAAACGGCCCGTGCGGCGATCGATGCCAGCGTGCGTATGTTGCGCGGGGAGGATCGGTTCTCGGTGGTGATGTTCGATGAGCGCGCGCAGGTGATCTGCAAATCGTCTGATGCCGACGACCGGGCGCGCCTGCATGCTCAGAACCGCGTCAACCGGGTGGGTGCGGGCGGCAACACGAATCTCTCGGGCGGGTGGTTCGAGGGCGCCAACCAGGTATGCGGGTTCAAGGGCGAGGGGCACTTGAGCCGCGTGCTACTCGCAACCGACGGGCAGGCGAACCGGGGAATCACGGACGAACCCGAACTTCTCGAGCACGCGCGTGAACTGCGTTCGCGTGGTGTGTCCACCAGCACCATTGGCATCGGCCACGACTTCAACGAGTCGCTGTTGCAGGGCATCGCCGAGCAGGGCGGGGGCAACTTCTACTATGTCGAGCGCATCGGCCAGTTGACCGACCTACTCACCAGCGAGTTGGGCGAGGCGCTGCAGATCACGGTGCGCCAACCACGGGTCGAGTTGACGATTCCTGAGGACGCCGAGGTCACGCTGCTGAACCGCTTCGAGGTCGATACTTCGGAAGGTGGCTACGCGGTGCTGCTCGACGACCTCACCTCGGGGCAGGCGGTCGAGATCTCGTTCCTGGTTCGGTTGCCGGTTGCCGAAGCGGGGCGAGAGGTGGCGCTCGGCTTCGTGATCCGCGGCGGCGTGGGCCGTGTGGTCCTGGCCTCGACGGCGTTGCAGTGGACCTCTGTTGCGCCGGCCGAGTTCGAGCAAGCTCCGCGAGACTTCGTGGTCGAGACGGCTGTGGCGCAGGTGATGCTGGCGCAGGCCCGACGCGAGGCGCTCGATCACAACAGTGCACGACGGTTCCCGCAGGCGCGCCAGGTTCTCGAGCAGATGGCCGAGCGTCTGGAGCCATTGGCCAAGGCGAACCGCGCCATCCGCGCGCTCCTGCACGGCTTGAACGAAGAGGGCCGGGATTACGACATCGACATGCCGGCCATGATGATGAAGCAACGCCGAGTGGCCTCATCCCTAGCGCTTCGCAGTCGCGATGAGTTGGGCAAGGCGCGCCGGGGCTGGTCGCAGGAGTAGGGCGGGCTCGGGGCCCTCAGCGTCCACCGGGTTCGATCCGTGCCGTAAGAGCCGAATCGCTCGCGGCACGGTAGTGTTCGAATCGGTCGGCGCCCACGGCGCGGGACAACCAGCGAGTCCTACGGTGCGATTGCAAGTCGTACACTTCGAGGAACGCGCCCCAGGGGCCGTCCGCTTGTTCGCCACTCTGACTCGCGCCGGTCAGCGCGAAACGATTCTCATCCACCCAGTAGGCTCCATCATAGAAGCAGGCAGTTCCGCAGAATGCCACGCGCCAGAGCGTATCGCGCTTGAAGTCCGCGAGCGCAGGTGATGAATCGGGCTCGCGGCCCACACCTGCCTCGATCGCGAGGTACACATCGAAGTCGACTGACTTCGAGGAGTCCGGCGAGAGCACTTCGATTCCCGCTCGCATTCGTGCGCTCGGGATCGCGTGTCGGGCGCCGGCCTGCGGGGCGGTGAGCTCGAACGGTTCCACGCTGACCTTTGTGAGTGAGTCGGGCGCGAAACTCGGGTTGGCAAGCTGCCAGAGTTCGATCCATGCTGCGAGCTTCGGCAGGATCACACGGGGGACGCCATTCTTGAGCGAGTCGGACGTGGCCCCTGCGGTGAGGCGGCTGTCTGTAGCACGGGAGCATCCGCCTGCCAAGCATGCGGCGGCAATCAGCAGGATAGGCGCAAGTGGAAGTCTCATGGCGTGAATCGATCGGTCACCGGACGACCGCGACCCTTGCTGTGCGTGTCGAGCGTCCAGTCGAGTCACTGATCCGCAGGAAGTAGATCCCCGCGCGCCCCGCTCCGCTGCCATCGAGATCGAGCGTGAATGAGTCGTCACCCGATCCGCCTGCACTCAGCGGCTTCTGCACCACGAGGCGGCCCTGCAGATCGTAGAGGCGCGCCCGCAGTGTGCCGGATGCCCCGGTCAGCCGGAAGGCGATTCGCGCTCCGACCGGGTTCGCCAGCGTCAGGCCCAGGGGCGTGCGGGTGTCGGCTCGCCAGTGCGTCGCCGTCTCACTCTGCCACTGGTACCGTGTGTCCAGACTCTCGCGGCGGATGCGGTAGCGCCAGGTGCGGCCCGGTCCTGCGGTCGGGTCGTCGTAGCCGAGCAACGAGTCCGCGCCGGCCCGCACCGTGGCGAGTGAGTCGAACGCGCCGTCGCCTTCCGCGCGGAATAGCGTCCAGCGACTCTCGGGGGCGGGTGAACTGAGCGTCCACGAGACATGATTGCCCTCGCCAAGCGCGGTGACGGTGGGCGCGGCGCAGGTGGCCGAGCAGTATGTGTGCGTCCAACGGTTGATGCCCTCCCGAGCGCGACGCCACATGAGCCACACATCGCCGTTCAGGTCGTGCGTGAGCGTGGGCGCGAGCCAGCCGCTCTGCTCGCTGTTCGCGATCTCCTCGCCGGGATTCCATCCGTGACCGTTGCCGAACGCGATCGCAGTCACGTCCCGCCATGTGCTGCCATAGCCCGAGTTCGTCCACGCGAAGCTCGGGTATTCGGTGGTGTCCTGCTCCACGTCGAGGAAGGTGGGGCTGAACGTCTCGCCGGGAGTGGGCAGGCAGCGCAGACTGTCGCCGCGCTCCCACGCGCCATTACGGTACGTGGACATGTGCATCCAGTCGTTGTCCGCCCAGAACAGCCACAGCCCACCCGAGCGGCGGAGCCGAAGCTCCGGGTGCGAGGCGTTGAACGGTCGCGGGTCGAGGTTGCCCGTTTCCGCCCAGTTCGAGCCATCGAGTATCGCGTACTCCAATCCGGATAGGCCGGCGTAGACCACCATGGCCGTCGTATCACCGAGCGGCGCGACTGTGCAGTGGTCCTCGTTCACGCCCAGGCGTTCCACCTCGTGCCAGATACGGGCGGTGTCGGAGTAGGCGACGCGGACGTGGTTCACTTTGTCGCGGTTGTAGTTCTCGCTGCGGATCACCCAGCGCCGTCGCGAAGATGCGGCGGCGGCGTACTCGGTGGACTGGGTGGTGGTCTGGAAGGCCGAGTCGGGCGTGGCGATGGAGTCGAGGGTGAGGCGGGCGACGACGGCCCAAGTACTGAAAATGTCCTCCAGTCGATACGTGAGCCAGATCAGATCCCGCGAGCCGTATGGCTGTGCGACGAACATCGCCGGGAATCCGGCGCGTACAGGCGAATTGAGCGTGCACTGCCACGCGGTATCACGCCACCCGAAGGTCGTCCAGC
>JANLOU010000249.1:0-2035 GCA_031366735.1 Candidatus Eiseniibacteriota bacterium | reverse complement strand
ACCAATCGTGACATTCTCGCGCACCGTGCTCAGGTCCGCCATGAGCACCTTGGCGTCGACCACCGCGCCGCGATACACGATCACTCCCGCGCCCACGATGGACAACTCGCCGATCGTGAGCGGCGGAAGTTCCTGATCCTTGGTGGTGGCGGAGTTGGCGGCCTTCATGGGGACCTTGCCGAGTGAGGCGTGGTCGTCGATGCGCACGGTGTCGCCCACAACCGTGTCGGCGTGGATCACGACATGGTGCCCGAGCTTGCAGTCCCTGCCCAGGGTCACATGGGCGCCGATCACGCAGAACTCGCCGAGCGTGGTGCCCTCTCCCAGGGTGGCCGAGGGATGGATGACGCTGGTGCTCACCGGACCTCCTGCGGCAGTGGTTCGATCGCGACCGGCGCGCCACCTGCCTTGAGCGACTTCTGCGCCGCGTCCAACACCTTCACCACGCGCAAGCCTCCGAGCCCGTCCGTGAGCGGCTGCTTGCGGTCGCGGATGCATTCGACGAAGTGCAGGCATTCGATCCGCAGGGGCTCCTGGAGCGAGAGCTTCGGAATCAGGATATCGCCGTTGCGCACGGTGAGCGCATCGCCGTAGGACACGACCTCGCCCGCCCGATCCACGCCCTTGTCGTAGATCTTGATCTTCTCGCTCGCGTCCATATCGTCGAACACGACCATCTTCTGCGAGCCCACGACCGTGAACTTGCGCAGTTTGTGCGGGTCGAGCCACGACACATGCACATGCGCCATCTTCCCACCGGGAAAGCGCAGGTCGACGAACACCACATCCTCGATGCCCGGCTGCAGGAACGCCGAACCGCGGGCCACCACATCGAGCGGTTCCATATCGAGCAGGTAGAGCACGACCGACAGATCGTGCGGCGCGAAACTCCACAGCGCGTTCTCATCCTTGCGGACCTTGCCCAGGTTCACGCGCTGGCAATAGATATAGAGCAGGTCGCCGATCGCGCCGCTCGTGACCATCTGCTTCAAGTACTGGACTGCCGGATGGTAGAGCAGCAGATGACCCACCATGAGGATGCGGCCGTTCTGCTTGGCCAGCCGACACAACTCCTCGGCGTGTGCGACCTCGAGGGTCAACGGCTTCTCGACATACACATCCTTACCCGCTTCGAGCAGGACCTTGGCCAGCGGATGGTGCCCCACGGCGGAAGC
Organism: Candidatus Eiseniibacteriota bacterium; assembly: GCA_031366735.1. Classification (GTDB taxonomy): domain Bacteria; phylum Eisenbacteria; class RBG-16-71-46; order RBG-16-71-46; family RBG-16-71-46; genus CAIXRL01. The sequence goes on along the minus strand of JANLOU010000249.1, from coordinate 860 downwards.
GGCGACGACGACGCCCTGGACTTCTGGGTCCGAGGCGATCTGCGCCACATCGGCGACGGCTTTGACGCCCGGGTACTGCGCGGCGGTCCTGGCCAAGCGCTGCGGGTCCGCATCGCAGACGGCGACGAGGCGCGTGCCCGGCAAGTTGGCGAAGTTGCGCACCAGATTGGCGCCCCAGTCACCCGTTCCCACTACCGCGATTCCGATACGGTCTGCCAATGTCTCCTCCGTGATCTTTCCCGACCGAAAGCCCCGTTGAGGATGCGGGCTCAAACTATCAGCCTGCTATGGGGGGGTCAAAAGCTTGGCTGTTGCGCACCGTTTCCGTTGCAAAGGCTCGCTTGTGCCGTCAGGCCGCCTTCTGATCGATTCCTTCCACGCGATTGCGGCCCCTGCGCTTGGCCAGATACAGCGCGCGGTCCGCCGATTCGATCAGCGTGGACCCCGACTCTCCGTCGTCCGGGAATGTGGCGACTCCCGAACTCACGGTGATGCTCCCTTGCTCGGCCAGCGCGAAGGTGTGCGCCTCGACTGCAGCGCGCAACCGTTCGGCCACCGTGGATGCGCCGATGCGGTCGGTCTGCGGCAGGATGATCGTGAACTCATCCCCACCGTACTTGGCGACCAGATCCCACGACCGCACCTGCCGGGTGAAGATCTGGGCGATGTCCTTGAGCAGGTGGCTGCCCCGGATGTGGCCGTTGCGATCGTTGTAACCTTTCAGATTGTCCACATCCACCATGACGATGGACAACTCCTGCTTGTAGCGTCCGGCGCGCTTGATCTCGCGGCGCAGGGCGGTCTTCAGATAGCGATAGTTGTAGACCTGCGTCAGGTCGTCCGTGACCGCCAGCTATTCG
>JANLOU010000248.1:0-4259 GCA_031366735.1 Candidatus Eiseniibacteriota bacterium | reverse complement strand
GGTATTCGCCGGCTCGGGTCGGGGTGAACCGCACCACCTTCGAGCCATGGAACATCCCGACCTTCTCATCGATGTCGAATCCGGCTTCCTTCGCTTCGCACGAAAAGTCGTGCGGTACGAAGAATGCGCCGTTCCGGATGGTCAACTCGACTGGAATGCCCAGCTTGACGACCACGCGGTTGGGCTCGAACCAGAATGTATGTGTAGTGACGCGCACGCGCTGCACATGATCGCCGCCCATCGCCGCAGTCACTTCGTGCACCGGATGATTGAAGCCCGAGGAGCATCCAGCGATGAAGAGCGCGGCGATTCCAATGGCGATGGAACGCTTCACAACAGCCTCCCTCGAGTGATTGCATTCGGTGGGCCCGCAGGGTGAGCCAACCGAACCGCGATGCAGCCTAGGATCCGTCCGATCGCGTGTACTTCATCTCCCGCTTGCCCTTGTCATCGGTCGTGAAGGTGGCGACTTCCTTGCCGTCGATGACGATCTTGTAACTCGTCGACGCAGCGAGCTCCTCCACATTCGCTTCGACCTCCTGCTTCACCGCATTGCCCTTCTTCTCGATCTCAAGGTCGACCGAGCCTTCTGCCTTGGCGTTCGCGCCGGTGCCAGCCAGCTTCGCCTTGTGGTCCTCAAAGGTGCCGCTGAGCACAACCTGGCCCGCGCTGTCCTGAATCTCCACCTTCTGCGCTGTGCTCAGGTCGACCCCGCTGGGGAGCTCGCCATCGGGGGACGCCGAATCACCTTTGGAACACTGCATGGAGGTCACACCAAGCAGCATCATCAGCGCCGTGGTCCATACTCTCGATCCCATCCGCATCTTGTCCTCCTGTTTCGGGTCGACTATCCATTCGTCAGATCCTGCGCAGGGTCCGGCCATCGTGGCGCAATCCGCCCGGCGACTCAATGCCAAACAGTGGCATCGGCCATCCGCGGGTGGGTGTGGGTCCACAGCGCGCGCCGCCGCCCTCGCTTGAACCCCAGCCTCCAACCGGCTAACTTGCCGCCCGCGCTGCCCTGTGGGATGGGGCATCCAAGCGTGCAACGAATGCAGCGGAGAGGTGTCCGAGCGGTTGAAGGAGCACGATTGGAAATCGTGTAGGCGCTAATAACGTCTCGAGGGTTCGAATCCCTCTCTCTCCGCCATTATTTTATCCTCGCGCACGGCGATCGCGAGGGCCTTGCAGCAGCATCGCTTCGGCCGCAACCGGGCGCGTGGAGCAGTCGCCGCGCGCCTTGACCATTCGGCGCGAATCGCTAGAATGCCCGCTCTCGACGCACTCCCACGGCCGCTTTCTGGTGGCTCTGGAAGCGCTCGAACAGCACAACAGACTTCGGTGGGGATGTAGCTCAGCTGGGAGAGCGCCTCGTTCGCAACGAGGAGGTCGGCGGTTCGAGCCCGCTCATCTCCACCACCTCGTGTCTTCATGGGCCAGGCCCAGCGCAACCCGATCTTGTGAACCCCGTCAGGACCGGAAGGTAGCAGCGGTAAGCAATCCTCTCGGGTGTGCCGCTGTACCCCCTGGCCCTTCATCTTCACAGGCGGTTCGGGACCCCATGGCCCATCGTGCGCTGACTCTCAAGTACCGCCCCCAGGTCTTCTCCGACTTGATCGGACAGGACCATGTCAGCACGGTGCTGGGCCGCGCGCTCGACACGGGCCGCGTGGCGCACGCGTTCCTGTTCACCGGCGCGCGCGGGGTGGGCAAGACCACCTCGGCCCGCATCCTCGCCAAGGCGCTCAACTGCACGCAGCGCAAGGTCGGCAGCGGCGCGGATCCCTGCAATGTGTGCATGTCGTGCACCGAGATCACCACGGGCGTCTCGCTCGATGTCATCGAGATCGACGGCGCCAGCAATCGCGGGATCGCCGATGTGCAGCAACTGCGCGAGAATGTCCGCTTCGCGCCCACGGCGGGCAAGTACCGCGTGGTCATCATCGACGAAGTGCACCAGCTCTCGGGCGATGCGTTCGCGGCGTTGCTCAAAACGCTCGAGGAGCCCCCGGCGCATCTGGTGTTCATCTTCGCCACCACCGATCCCCAGAAGTTGCCCGATACCATCCGCTCGCGCACGCAGCGATTCGACTTCGCGCGCGTCGCGACTCGCAAGGTGGCCGATCGGCTGCTCGACATCACCTCGCGCGAGGCCGCCGACGCCGATGGCGTCAAGTTCGCGCTCACCGATGACGCCGCGCTCCTGATCGCCCACAAGGGCGAGGGCTCCATGCGAGACGCGGTCTCGGCGCTCGACCAAGTGGTGTCGGCGGGCGAGCCCACCATTGACGAAGAGCTGGTGCGGCGTGTGCTGGGTATTGCCGACCGCGAGCAGTTCTTCCGCCTGGCCGATGCGATCACGCAACGCGATCCCGCCGCCACGCTGCAAGCGCTGCACTCGGCGTTCGAGCGCGGCATGGACCCGCGCGAACTGGCCGAGGGCGTGGCGCAGCACTTCCGCGATGTGTTGGTCATCAAGGTCGATCCCGAACGCGGTGGCGAACTGGTGGCGGCCAGCAGCGACGATCTGGGCCGGCTCGCGGTGCAGGGCAACAACTGGAGCGAGACCGACCTGTTGCGTCTGGTGCGCATCGCCGCGGAATGCCAGTGGCCCATGCGCGATTCGCCGCAGCCGCTGGTGCACCTCGAGGCGGCGCTGCTACAGATGGCCACGCTCGAACCTTCCGAAACGCTGGCCGTGCTGCTCGAACGGCTCGAGGCGCTGGAGCGCCGGTTGGGTGGCGCGCCGAGTGGGCCTGCGCCCAGCGGCGGCGGTCCCGCTGCGCGCGGCTTCGCGCCGCCCGCGGCCCCGCGCACCGCGCCGCCTGTGGCTTCACGCCCCGCGCCACCAGCGGCTTCGAGCCCCGCAGCTCCCGCGGCAACGCGCCATGCGCCGCCCGCGCCAGCGGCGCCCACCGCGGTGCTCGACGCCGACATCGAACTGGACGCCGACATCGAAGCGCACTGGCGCACGGCCGTTGCGGCCGTCAACAAGCACAAGCGCATGATCGGTGCGTTCCTCGAGGAGTCGCGCTTGAAGGGCGTCTCGGGCAACGCCGTGCTGCTGGCCACCGACACGCTGCATCGCGCGGTGGTGGATGTCCCCGAGAACCTTGCGATGATCAACGAAGAGTTGCAGCGCGCGTTCGGGCGGCCGCTCGAACTGCGATGCGTGACGCTCACGCCGGGCGATGCCCCCAAACGCCCAAGCGTCGCCGATGTCCAACCTAAGATCGATCGCGCCATCGAGTTCTTCGACGGCGAAGTGATCGACCGCGATAAACGCGGGGGAGAACGCCCATGAAGAGCTTTGGCGACATGATGAAGCAGGCGCAGAAGGTGCAGAAGCAGATGACCGAGCTGCAGGCGAAGTTGGTGGAAGAACGCTACGAGGCCACCTCGGGCGGCGGCATGATCGCCGTGGTGGTGGATGGCAAGCAGATGCTGCGCGGCATCAAGATCAGCCCCGAGGCGCTCAAGGAAACCGATATCACGCTGCTCGAGGACTTGATCATCACCGCCGTCGGCGAGGCGCAACGGGCTTCGTCCGACAAAATGGCCGAGCAGTACGCCCGCTTGACGGGCGGCTTCCAGTTGCCGTTCTAGGCCGCCGCCCCCGACCTCGTGTACTCCTCACGCTATCTCGAACTCCTCATCGAGGAGCTGACCAAACTCCCGAGCATCGGGCAGAAGAGCGCGCAGCGTCTGGCGCTCTACCTGTTGCGCGTGCCCAAGGAGGACGCGCTGCGTCTGGCCGACGCCATCCGCCTGGTGCGCGACAAAGTCGGCTTCTGCGGGACCTGCGGCAACTTCAGCGAACATGATCCGTGCGCCATCTGCCGCGATCCGCAACGTGATTCCAGCATGTGCTGCGTGGTCGAGCAGCCGGGCGACGTGCTGGCGTTCGAACGCACGGGACAGTTCCGCGGCCGCTACCATGTGCTGGGCGGGGCGCTCTCGCCGCTCGAGGGCACCAGCCCCGAGCAGTTGCGCATCCGCGAACTGCTCGAACGCATGCGCGCGCACGATGCGCAGGGTCAGCCGGTGATCCGCGAGATCGTGCTGGCGACCAATCCCAATGTGAATGGCGAGGCCACCGCGCTGTACCTGTCGCGCTTGCTGGCGCCGCTGGGGGTCAAGGTCACACGCATCGCGCGCGGCGTCCCGATGGGTTCCGATCTCGAGTACTCCGACAAGGTCACCCTCGCGCGCGCCATGGAAGGGCGACGCGAGGTCGAGTAGTCCCGGCTTCCGCCAGG
>JANLOU010000236.1:0-18601 GCA_031366735.1 Candidatus Eiseniibacteriota bacterium | reverse complement strand
CAGTACAAGTACTTCTTCAACAATGCGACATGGAACACCGACGCACGCGCTCGCAGCATCGACGCCGCGAACACCAGCAATGCGCGCATCGAGGACCCGTTCCGGTTCGTGTGGACTTCGGATGGGTTCCGCACGCCCGATGCCGAATCCTTGGTGGTGTACCAACTGCATGTGGGCACGTTCTCGGGCCGTAACGACCCGCTGGGCTCGCCCGCCTTCCCGGGTGGGTATCGCGCCGTGGCCGACCGCGTGGACCACCTGGTCGAGTTGGGCGTGAATGCCGTGCAGATCTGCCCGGTGACCGAGTTCCCCGGCGATCTCTCGGCCGGCTACAACCCACAGTCCCAGTGGGCACCGGAATGGAAGTACGGCACTCCCGACGACTTCAAGTACATGGTCGACAGACTCCATGCCCGCGGTATCGCGGTGATCATGGATATCGTCTGGAATCACTTCACGACGAATGACAACTTCATGTGGAACTACGACGGTTCGCAGGCCTACTTCGATTCGCCGCAGGTCGATACCCCATGGGGTGCGCAGGCAGACTTCGACAACCCGGCAGTGCGCGACTATTACGCGAACAGTGCGCAGTATTGGCTGGAAGAGTTCCGACTCGACGGCTTCCGGATGGACGCCACCAGCTACATGGACATCGGCCAGCCCGTCTCGGGGTGGCAACTCATGCAACGCCTGAACGATGAAGTGGACCGGCGCTATGTCGACCGCATCGTGGTGGCGGAGCAACTCCCGAACGACGCCGCGATCACGGCCAGTACATCCGGAGGCGGCGCAGGCTTTGACGCGCAGTATCATCAACAGTTCCGCGACGCCGTGCGCACGGCCATCCGCGATGCCGCGTTCGGAGACCCCAGCATGAGCGCGGTGCGCAGCGCCCTGCTCGGCAGTGGTCCCACGCTGAGCGGGCGCCGGGCGTGGAACTATTTCCAACTGCACGACGAGGCGTGGCCATCGAGCGGCGGGCAGCGGTTCGTGAAGACCATCGACACGAGCGCACCCAACGACGACTTGTACGCCAAGGGTCGCATGAAGCTGGCCATGGGCCTGTTGCTGACCGCGCCGGGTGTACCGGTGTTCTTGCAGGGCGACGAATGGCTGGACGACACCGACTTCGGCTCCGACGCGGCGAACCGAATCGACTGGAGCAAGAAGACCACCTATCGCGGCATCTTCGATTACAACCGACGCCTGATCCTGCTGCGGCGCATGCTGGCGCCCCTGCGCGCGTCGGCGCCGGTTCTGGTCTACAAGGTGGACGATACCAACAACCTGTTGGCGTACCGGCGCACCGCAGCCAATGGCGATCCGATCGTGGTGGTGGCGTACTTCGGCAACACTCCGCTGGCCAATGTACGGATCGGCGTGCCCGAATCGGGGGAGTGGCGTGAGTTGGCGAACAGTCAGGATCCTGCCTATATGGGCAGCGGTCCGGTGAACGGAACGCGCAACTCCGAAAGCGTCTCCGCCGATGGCTTCGTGCAGTCGCTGGTGCTCGATCTTCCAGCCATGGCGTTCCTCGTGTTGGCCCCGCAACGCTATGTCGACGCACCCAGCGCGGGCCCTTCGCCGGGCGCGCTCGAACTGGCCGCGCCGTGGCCCAACCCCGCTCGCGGGGCCATGGCGCTGGCATTCACGCTGCCGCGCACGGGCGAGGTTTCGCTCCGAGTGCTCGACCTTTCGGGACGCGAGGTCGCGCAGCCCGCGGCGGGTTCGTTCGGCCCCGGTGCTCACAGCGTGCGCTGGGATGGCCGAGCCTCGAATGGCGCACAACTGCCTGCGGGGCTTTACTTCGTGCGGCTCTCGACGCCGGATGGCGTCCGCGTTGCGCGAGTAACACGACTGAGGTGAGCGGCATGCTCGCGCGAAGGATCGCGTGACACCGAACCGCGTCGTCATCACCGGCGTCGGCGTGACCAGCGCCGTCGGCTCGGGGCGTGCGCAGTTCTTCGAGGCACTGGTGGAGGGGCGTTCTGGAATCGGGCCGATCACCCGCTTCGATGCCTCGATGCTGCGGAGCCGCATCGCGGGCGAGGTGCGCGACCTGGGGGTTGGCGGGCTCGATCCCAAGTTGCTCAAGCGAAGCTCACGCTTCACGCACTTGGCATTGGCCGCCTCGGCCGAGGCGCTGGCGCACGCGGGACTGACCGGGGCCGCCCGCGAGGAAGCCGCAGTCGTGATCGGCACCGGCATCGGGGGGTTCGACGACCTCGAGCACGAGCACGCGGCGTTCCTGACCCATGGACCCGAGAAGTTCCGACCGCTCACGGTCGCCATGATCATCCCCAACATGGGTGCCGGGATGGTGGCGATCGCGTACGGGATGCGCGGGCCTTGCCTATGCCCCTCGACCGCATGCGCGACGGGTGCACACGCGATCGGCCAAGCGTTCGACATGATCCGTGCCGGGCGCGTGCAAGCAGCACTCGCCGGCAGCGCGGAGAGCACATTGTCACCCTTCGCGGTGGACGGCTACTGCCAGCTGCGAGCATTGTCCACTCGCAACGACTCCCCCTCCACCGCCTCGCGGCCGTTCTCCAGGAGCCGTGACGGCTTCGTGATCGCCGAGGGCGCGGGCGTGTTGGTGCTGGAGTCGCTCGAGCATGCGCGCGCGCGCGGCGCGCAGGTGCTGGCGGAACTGGCCGGCTATGGCAGTTCGGGCGACGCGCACCACATGACCGCACCGGACCCCGAGGGCCGTGGCGCCATCCGGGCCATGCGCATGGCGCTCGCGGATGCTGGCATGTCACCCGAACAAGTGGAACTGGTGAACGCGCACGGCACTTCGACCCAGCTCAACGACGCCCACGAGACGCGGGTGATCCGCGCGGTGTTCGGTGCCCACGCCGAGCGACTCTGGGTGCACGCCACCAAGAGCATGACCGGTCACGCGCTGGGCGCATCGGCTTCGTTGGAGGCAGTCGCCTGCGTCCTCACGCTCATGCATGGGGTGGTGCACCCCACCGCGAACCTCGATGACCCAGACCCCGCGTGCGACTTGGACTATGTGCCACTCGTCGCACGCGAAAGGCGCATCCGCACGGTGATGAGCAACTCATTCGGCTTCGGCGGCCACAACGGCGTGCTGATCCTGAGATCGTTCGAGGATTGACTCTGGCGCCTCACGCCATGAGTCTTCCGCGCCGATACCGATGGAACGAGGCTCCGCCCCCATGACCCCATCCTCCATCCCCAGCCCCAACTCCACACACCTGCTCGGTGCGACCGTGCGCCCCGGCGGCGTGGATTTCGCCGTGTACTCGCGCCACGCCACGCAACTGTCGCTCGTGGTGTGGGCCCAGCCCCATGACGAGCCGCGAGAAATCGCGCTGGACGCGACCACGGATCGGGACGGGGACATCTGGCATGTGCATGTGCCGGGGTTGGTCGCCGGCGCCGAGTATGCTTGGCGAGCGGGCTCCACCGCGGTGGGGGCTGCGCATGCTTTCGATGCGACGCGATTGCTGCTGGACCCCTACAGCCTTGCGGTGGCGGGCGGCGAACGCTGGGCCGAGCGCACCGTAGGGGGGCGTCAGTACCGCTCGACCGTGGTCGACCTCGCGGCCCTCCCCGCATTCCGCTCGCCGCGGCCGCGCCGGGCGCTGGCGGACAGCGTCATCTATGAAGTCCATGTGCGACACTTCACCCAGGACGCCTCGAGTCGCGTGGCGCACCCCGGCACCTATCGGGGCATGACCGAACGCATCCCCTACTTGCAGGATCTTGGGATCACCGCGGTCCAGCTGCTCCCAGTGGCGGAGTTCGATGAGACCGCCAATCCGAACCTCGACCCCAGGACCGGCGCCCCGCTGCTGAATGTCTGGGGCTACCACCCCATCGCATTCCTGGCCCCCAAAGTCGGCTTCGCGCAGGACGCCACTGCTCTGGGCGCGCTGCTCGAGTTCCGCGCCATGGTGGACGCATTCCACGCGGCCGACATCGAAGTGATCCTGGATGTGGTCTTCAATCACACCGGCGAAGGCAGTGCGAGCGAGCCCACCCGATCATGGCGGGGGCTGGATCGCGCCAGCTACTACCTCGTGGACGGACGCGGACGCGATGTGGACTACACCGGGTGCGGCAATACGTTCGCCTGCGGGCGGGAACCCGGCGGCTCATTGATCGTGGACGCCCTGCGGCACTGGGTCACCGTTGGCGGCGTCGATGGCTTCCGCTTCGACTTGGCGAGTGTCCTCGCGCGCGATGGCGAAGGGGTTCCGCACCCCCGGCGCGCACTGCTGGAGCGCATCGCGCGCGATCCCGTGCTGAAGCAGGTGCATTTGATCGCCGAGCCGTGGGATGCCGCAGGGCTCTACCATGTCGGCTCCTTCCCGCACTTCGATCGCTGGGCCGAACTGAACGGTCGCTTCCGCGACGATGTCCGCCGCTTCCTCAAGGGGGCGCCCGGCCAGTTGGGTGCGCTCGCCACGCGCCTGGCGGGCAGCAGCGACCTGTACGCCCACGACCGCACCCCGGCGCACAGCGTGAACTTCCTGACCTCGCACGATGGATTCACGCTGCACGATCTGGTGAGCTTCGAGCACAAGCACAATCTGGCGAACGGTGAAGGCAACCGCGACGGATCCAACCAGAACGATAGCTGGAACAGTGGGCACGAGGGGCCGACCGATGACCCATGGGTCCTCTCCCGTCGCTCCACGCGCACCAGGGACTTCGCCGCGCTGCTGCTGCTGGCACAGGGCTCGGTGCTGTGGCTTTACGGCGACGAGGTGGCTCGCACACAGCACGGCAATAATAACCCCTGGTGCCAGGACAACCCCGAACACTGGTTCGACTGGACACGGCTGCAGACGCACGCCGGCCTGCATCGATTCGTGCGCGGCCTCCTGCGCCTGCGGCGGCGGTTCCCCGCTTTTCGCCGGCGCGTGTTCTTCGACCCGCGCACGAGTGGTCCCGGCTCGGTGAGTTGGCACAGCGAGGAGGGCGGCCCGGCCGATTGGGGCGAACTCTCGCGACGGCTCGTGATGCATCTGCCGGGTGAACACGGCGAACCTGACTTCCTGTTATTGGTGAACGGAGACGGGGCACTGGCCGAGTTCACGCTGCCCGCGACCGCGAGCGATCGGACATGGCATCGCGTGGTCGACACGGCACTGCCGAGTCCACACGATTTCACCGAACCCGATGACGCGCCCGCGGTGCACGACGCCAAGGGCTACCCCATGCACGCGCAGAGCGTCGCCCTCTTGATTGCGCATGGAGCGGGGCCGATCAGCCCTGATGCTCCGGCCGCAGCAGGTCGAGCACACTCTTGACCGGGTTGAACACCGTGAGGGGCACTTCGACGAACACCGTGTTCCAGTACGCCATGCCCCCGTTCCACAGGCCCGGTCTTTCGAGCGCCACCAACTCGCGCCCACCATGCGAGCGACGCGCGATGATCACCGCGGAAGGATCCACAAAGCGCTCCAGGTGATGCGTCCGGCGCTTGCGATCGCGCATGGCACAGGCCAGGAAAACCGGATTGAAGTGCGTCGCCGCTTGGGCGATGGCCTGTTGTTGCGGCGAGTCCGGGTCCACCTGGGCCCCCTCCACGATCTGCCGGGTGACGCGGCCATCGGCCCCACGCACCCAGAATGGTCCGCCGCCCGCCTCGCCCGTATTGGGCACCATGCCCGCTACCCGCAGCGGCCGATCCAGCGCCGCGAGCAGCGCCGAGGAGTCGCTGGACGACGCCACTTCGCCGAAGTGCTGAGCCATGAACGCGGCCGCGCGCGCGGCCGCCTCGGGCTGCCCGGCCTCCAGCGCTGAGGCCAGGCGATGGGCTTCGCGCTGGAGTTCGGCTGCAAGCCCGAGCAGCGCCGCACTCCAACGGAAGGTCTCGTCCTTGAGCCGCGAGACCGCGATATTGTCGATATTCTTGAGAAAGACCAGATCGCCCTCGGTGTCCTGGAGGTTGCGCAGCAGCGCCCCATGCCCCGCCGGGCGGAACAACAACTGGCCCGTCTCGTCGCGAAAGGGACCACCGGCGGGCTCTGCGGCAAGCGTGTCGGTTGCCGGATGCTGTTCGGAGAACTCCACCGCGAAATCCGCTTCGAGCTCGGCCTCGAGCGACGGAGCTTCCATGGCGAACAGCGTTGCGAAACCGGCGCGATGTTCGGGCGAGACGGTGAAGTGCAGTTGCACCACGCCCAGCCCATCGCGCACCGAGCGGGACGCCTCGCGCAGATGTTCGATGAACGCGGTGCGCACCTGCCCGTCCTCGCAGTGGAAGGCGAGCAACCCTTTGGGACTCTGCGCGTACCCCAGTCCAGGAGTTTCCAACAACATCGCCAACAGCGTGCGCCAGGGTCCGCGTTGGCGCAGCGACTCGAGTTCATGCCCGTGCTGTGCAAGGGCCTTGTGCAACGCGTTCACGAAGGCGAATCGCGGCAGGCCTTCGACGAACGCCACCACGCACGCGGCGTTACGGTCGCCCGCCGCTGCGCGCGCGCGCACATCGGCCGGGTGGAGTGCGTCCCCGGTGGCCAACTCCGCGAGCAACTCCTTGAACATGCGACTCGCCGCGCCGGATGCCGGCACGAACACGCTGGACTCGTGCGTGGAGGAGGTCATCGAATGGGTGACCGCCAGGCGCACCAGACGCTCGTGCGACAACTGCTCGATGCCATCCCCCGCAGTGCATGGGCGCACCAGCTGGGCATACCCCGGCGGGGAGGCCATGATCGCCAGTTGGCGCCGAGCCTCGGCTTCGGCGATTCCTCGGGCCTCGAGTTGTTGCAGGTCGGCGGGGGTGAATCGGACGGCTTCCATGGCGTTCCTCGGACCTTTCGGGGCGAATCTTGGGCCTATTCCGCTCTGGGCATCGGCCCCGATCACGGGGGCCGATAGCTTCGCCTGACACCCCTCAAGCCAGGGGCCACGGCGGCCGAGACTTGGGGGTGGCCCGCGTCCCGCTCCTTGCACGCGCTCGGACGGCGGGCAGGCCCACCTGTCTACCACGGTCACGCGGTCCGCGAAAGCGCAACCGCCATGGGAGCCCATGCGCATCCTCATCGTAGACGACGAGCCCGTGAACCGCCTGGTGCTCGCCCGCAAGCTGCAGAGCTGGGGGCACGATGTGGCGCAGGCCAAGGACGGCGCCGAGGCGTGGGCATTGCTTCAGCACGAGCCTTTTCGCATGGTGATCAGCGATTGGGTGATGCCCGAGATGGACGGGGTCGAGTTGACGCGGCGGATCCGCGCCAGTGATACCGGCGGCTATGTCTATGTCCTGTTGCTCACCGCCAACACTGGGGTGGACGCGCTCGTCGAGGGCATGGATGCGGGCGCCGACGACTTCATGGTCAAACCATTCCAGGCGGCCGAACTGCGCTCGCGCATCCGCGCCGGCGAACGCGTCCTGCAACTGGAAAGCGATCTGGCCGAGCGCAATCGCAAGTTGGGCGAGGCCTACTCCAGTGCGCGCCGCGATCTCGAGGCCGCTGCCGAGATGCAGAAAGCCCTGCTGCCGCAACACGGCATGCTGCTGCCGCTCGTACAGCCCGCTTGGCGTTTCCTGCCAGCCAGCTTCGTGGCCGGCGATGTGTTCCACCTGCACACGCTGGATGAGCAACGCGCCTGTTTCTACCTGCTGGATGTGGCGGGGCACGGCGTGCCCAGCGCGATGCTGAGCTTTTCGCTGAGCAAGCTCCTGGCGCCCACGCTGGCGCCCGATGGTGTGCTCAAGCGCCCCACCCAGCTCGCCCCGTTCGTCGAGATCGCCACGCCCGCGGAAGTGTTGCGCGAGTTGAACGCGCGATATCAGGACAACAGCGACGCGATGAAGTACTTCACCATGGTGTACGGCATCATCGACGGCGCGAAGAACGAGTTGACCATCGCGCAGGCCGGCCACCCCTCGCCCGTGCTCCAGCGGGGAGCCCGGTTGACGAGGCTGGGCGAGTCCGGATTCCCGGTGGGCATGCTGCCCGGAGTCGAATATGAGGACATCACCGTGCCATTCGAGCCCGGGGACCGATTGTTCCTTTACAGTGACGGCGTGACGGAATGCGCGAATCCCGCGCGTGAACCCTTCCGCCTGGAACGCCTCGAGCAGGCGGTGCTGGCGCTGCGGGCGGAATCCCTGGAGCAGGCGGTCGCAGGCATTGAACGCGACCTGCTCGCATGGCGCAGCGGCGACGAGTTCGCCGACGATGTGACGCTGTTCGCATTGGAGCGGAGGGCAGCATGAATCCACGGCGTATTGTGGTGCGATGCGATAGCCGGCTGGACCATGTCGAACTGCTGGCTCGCGCCGTGCGAGGCATACTCGCGCCAGCGGGCATGGCTCCCCAGGACTGTGCCCGCGTCGAACTGGCATTGGTGGAGGCTGCGAATAACTGCATTCGCCACGCCTACGGGCTGCAGGCCGGGCATCCCTTGGAAGTCACCTGCACGCTGGACGACGACCGCCTGACGGTGGAGGTGAGCGACGAGGGCACTCCCATGCCGGAACGCCCCAAACCGCTGCTCGACTTCGACCCGACGGATATTGCGAATCTCCCCACCGGCGGCATGGGCCTGTTCCTGATCCGGAGCGTCATGGATCAGGTCGAGTACACCTCGGTGAATGGAAGGAACACCCTCGCGATGACCAAGCGCTTGGCGGCGTAAGCTCGATCCACTCGTCGCCCCCTGAGCGCTGCGGTAGGATATCGGGATGCGTCTCGCTCAGAAGCCCGCCGCGCGGTGATTCCGTGGAAGGAGTTGGCCCGTGCCTCGTTGCCGGATGAAGGCGCGCCCCTGATCCTCGCGCAGCGCGGCACCGAGTTCGCCATTCGCATCGGTGCGACAGCGCTCATGAGTAGCCTCGCGCACGGCTCCGAGGAACTGCTCGCCGAGCTGGCCTGCGTCGGGCTCACGGAACAAGTCGGCGCACGCGTGCTGATCGGAGGCCTGGGAATGGGCTTCACGCTGGCCGCGGCCCTGCGGCAACTGCCCCCGACCGCACGGGTCGTCGTCGCGGAACTCATGCCGGCGATCGTGGAGTGGAATCGCGGACCGCTCTCACATCTGACCGATGCACCCTTGGATGATCCGCGCGTGTCGGTGCAGGTGACGGATGTGTGCGATGTCCTCCGCGCGCACGGTTCAGCGTGGGAGGCGATCCTGTTGGATGTGGACAATGGCCCCAATGGGCTCACGCGGGCGAGCAATGACCGACTCTACTCGACCGCCGGGCTGCGGACGATCCGTGCGGCGCTCACCCCGCACGGGGTTCTGGGGGTCTGGTCGGTGGGACCCGACGCCAACTTCACGCGGCGACTTGGGGACACGGGTTTCGATGTGCACGAGACCACTGTCCGGGCGCGCCGCACCAAGGGCGGTCGGCACACTCTTTGGATCGCGACCGCGTGATGCAGCCTGTTCGATCCTAACGGTACAGGGTCTTGATCCGCCCCCAGCTGCTGGTCTGCGCTGGGGTCGCGGCGCCCTGCAGGAACTCATACTGCGTGATCTGGGATTGCGAGTTCGAGGCGCCGGTCCCATCGCCGAAATACAAGCGGTTCAGTCCGAGCGAGAAGCCCCCGGCAACGCTCGAGATGAGGGTATTGTCAACATAGTAGCGCACGCTCGAGGGGGGATTCCACTCGAGGCGGTAGTCATGGAACTGCGTATTGTCGTAGGCACTCGACAGGATCACGCCGCTCACATTGCGGATCTGCGTGGGCGTGATGCCCATCGACCACTGCGTCGTGCCCTGGCTGAAGCCGAAGGAGAATCCACCGCCGACGAAGACATTCGCGAAGTCCCCTTCGAACTGGACCACCCGGCCACGCATCTTGATCACGATCGGCTCGAAGTTGTTCACTGCGCCGAACCGGGCGTAGTAGGCCGATGTGCCCGCACCCGTGAACCCGTACGACATGGTGTTCAACACCAACACGCCACCGCTGAGCGAGAACGCCACCCCCTCGGTGGCGAGCGGGGAACCGCCCGTGGTGAATGCCCACCCCTGCGCCGAGGGCAGCGAGTTGAACGCGAGTGGGATGTCGGTGGCGTCCGCCGATGACGCATTCAGGAGCCCGAACCCAAGGGCAGCAACCAGCAGGAGCGAACGATGCGAGTGCACGAGGAGTTCTCCAGTGGGTGATTCAGTACCGGCCAGCCCATGGGAGCGCGTGTGGGGCCGGGAGCCGTCAGGGCGGTGAAACCGCCGAAAGTCTATAAAATCCGCAGAGCAAATGCGAATCCCAGCGACCCCGGCTCGGTCGTCCGGGTCCGCTGCAGGCATGGCATCCGGCCACAGCCTTGAGCATGGTCCGCCACTCGATCAGGGTCGGTACGCCCGCACGAACTCCAGGATCGCTGGCCCAGCCGTCTTGTCGGGCCGGCTCAGGGTGAGCACGATGCGCGAGTGACTCTCACCGGGCACCACCCGCAGCCGACTATCCGTCCCCAACCGCACCAAGGCCTGTCGCAGGAGTTGCGACTGACGCTTCAGGCCCTTCTTCTCGCCGCCTGCGTGCAGGATCAGGAAGGGCGGCGAGTAGCGCCGCAACTGCTGCAGCGGCGACGCGTCGGACCGCCACCCCTCGGTGCGATCATCACCGCGGAAGCGCTTCTCGTAGAACGCCGGGTCCTCACCCAGAGTCCAGGTGAGCGGGTCCGTCATGTCGAGGCCAGCGCCACTGACCGCGATGACCCCGCGCAATCGGCGCTGCAAGACCGAATCCGCGGCGAACGCCACATGACAGATCAGGTGCGTGCCTGCGGAGTGCCCCATCAGGAACAATGCGTCGGGCCGCCCCCCGTAAGCTGCGATGCTATCGCCCGCCCACTGGGCGGCCGCGCGGACATCGTCGACCTGCCCGCGCCAATCGGTTGTCGGCTGCAGGCGGTAGTTGATGACCGCGACGCCGATTCCCTGAGTGGCATAGAACCGCCCGATATTGGCGTACACATCCGCTCCAGCGACGCGTGTGTGCTTGTCCCCCTGGTCCCAATTGCCACCATGGACGAAAACAATCAGGGGCCACCCCGTCCCCTTCGGCAGGTACAGATCGAGCCGGTGGGCCTGATCGTCCGCGGGGGTCTGTGGCCGGTAACCAAGGTCAGCTCGGATCTGCGAGGGTGGCAGTTCGATCCGGCGATACAGCACACGAACCCCGAGCGCGACCACGGGGGCACAACCGAGGGCCGAGGCAGCAAGGATGAGGCTGGCCACCACGGCGCTCAGCCGTCGCAGGGCGTGGATGGACCTCACGGGTTCCCTCGCGTTGGGGTGGTTGCGTTCGCTTCCCTTGGATTGCCTACGCGCACCGAGTCCCGAGCGGATGTGGGCCGGAGACCCTCCACACAACGCGTGGACCCGCACCGGACGGCGTGCGGGTCCACGGTACAACGCTCAGTCGGGTCAGTGCTACGCCGCTCGTATCCCCTTGGCCCCTGCGAGCGTCACCGCCTCGGCGCTCGAGCTCACGATCGGGAACACGCGGTCCATGCGCGTAAGGCGGAAGACATCCATGACCATCTCCCCGGCATGGCAGATGACCATGGTGCCGTTGCCCTCAAGCCGTTTGAGACTCGAGACGATCGCGCCAAGCCCGGTGGAATCCAAGAACTCCACCACCGCAAGGTCCAGAACGATCTGGCGATCCCCTTGCAGGATGTGCCCCGCCAGCCGCTCCCGGAAGCTCGTGGCAGCATAGGCGTCGAGCGCCGCTTCCATGGGCTTCACGATGAGCACTGCTCCCTCACGACGGTCCTCGATCTGCATGCCGCTCCCCCCCGTCCCCCGAATGTGTGCCGAACCCACGCATCCAGTCTCGGCGGGATCCCGCCCGACTTGAGGGCGCCAGGGCGCTGCCCCGGAGTCGGGTTCGTTGCTGCAAATGCCGGTCATTCGTGCACTTGCCCAAGGCAGGCTATCTTGCCATCGCTGGCGGCGGACCGGGCGGTCCACTCCCGCACGGCGAAGGAGGTTCGTGCCACATGTTCGACTGGAGTTGGCTCTTGGTCATCCTGGGGGCAGTCCTCGTGCTCCTCGAGGTGCTGCTCGGTGGTTTCGCGGGCTTCGACCTCGTGCTCATCGGGTCCACATTCATCGTGGGTGGCGCGGTGGGGCTGCTGACACATGATCCGATCAAGGGAGCCATCACCGCGAGTCTGCTGTGCCTCGCGTACATCGCGGTCGGGCGCCGCCTGCTCAAGCACAAGTTGGGCAAGCCCGCCGGCGCGAAGAGCAATGTGGATGCGTTCGTCGGCCGACAAGGCGTCGTGCAACAACGCACCTCCGAGCACGAAGCAGGCATGGTGAAGATGGGTGCAGAAGTGTGGCGCGCACTGCCCGTGGCGGGTGCGGGTCCGTTCGAGAGCGGAGCTCTCGTGACCGTGGACGGCGTGGATGGTGTCACGCTTCTGGTGAGGTGATCGATATGAATCAGTTCCTCTTCATTTTCCTTGTGATCGTCCTGTTCATCGCGTTGGTCTCGTTGGCCCGCGCAGCCCGCATCGTCAAGCAATACGAGAAGGGTCTAGTGTTGCGGCTGGGCCAGTACCGCAACACGGTCGGATCGGGCCTCACATTCCTGATGCCGGTGATCGAGGATATGATCACGGTCGACATGCGCGAGCGCGTGATCAATGTGGAGCCGCAGAAGGTCATCACGAAGGACAACGTCTCGGTCACAGTCGACGCGGTGATCTACTACCGCATCAGCGATCCGGTGAAGGCCACATTCGAAGTGCAGAACTTCGGATACGCCGCCACGACGCTGGCACAGACCAATCTGCGCAACCTGATCGGCGACAAGTCTCTCGATGAGACGCTGACGGCCCGCGACACGATCAACAGCAATCTGCGCGCGGTGCTGGACGAGGCGACGAACACATGGGGCGTGCGCATCACCCGCGTCGAAGTGCAGAAAATCGACCCGCCGGCGGATATCACCGAGGCGATGTCGCGGCAGATGAAGGCCGAGCGGGACAAGCGCGCCGCGATCCTGGAGTCGGAGGGCGTGAAGCAATCGCAGATTCTGCAGGCCGAGGGCGTGAAGCAGTCCGAGATCCTGCGCGCCGAAGGCGATGCACAAGCCAAGATCACTCGCGCCCAGGCCGAAGCACAAGCCATCCAACTCGTCTCGAACGCGGCCGAGAGTCACTTTCGCGAACGCGCCGAGGTCAGCAAGAAGTTGGATGTGCTCCGGGATGTCCTGGCGAACCAGACCAAGTTCGTGCTGCCGTCGAACTCGGACCTGTTGAATGTCCTTGGCCTCGATGACAAGGGCGTCCTTCCCATCAAGCGCTAGGTTGTGCCCCGAAGATTGCAGATGCGGCGATCCGTGCTCTTGCCTGGCGCGGGTCGCCGCCGCCTCTTAGAACGCGTATTTGCAGCGGTGCTCCAGACAATGGCTGATGCGCCGGGTCGGCACCCGGTGGAAGTAATACCCTTGCCAACATGCAGGTAGTGCGACACGGGTCACGAACAATCGTTCCTTGAGAACATCCTTCAGCGTCAAGCGGCGGCGGGTCACCCCAACACTCATTCCGGGTGTCACATCGCGCACCCGCTCGGACAGCCACTTCATATAGTCCCGCCAAACGACCAGGACCCACAGGCGGTCGATCGCGCTCTGGCGGCGTTTGGAGAATGCGATGGTCTGGCGCTTGTGGTTGGCTCCACTGTGCCGGATGAGTAGGTCCAGCAGGTTGATCACGAATAGCGGATTATGCTGCGATCGTGCCGCCCGTGAGCTGACGGTGCAGTGGGTGATGTCCAGGTGCGGTAGGCGCTCGATCGCGCGCGGGTAGTCCATGTGCTGGTCGGTGTGCAGCACCAGCGACTGGGGGGTCGGCAACACAACCGCGATCAGACGCGCCACTTCCTTCTCGGTGGAGCGCGGGTCAGGCCGGCCAAACTCGACTTCCAGTCGGGCCCGATACTTCTTCTGGGCCTTGCTCATCCTGCCGCTTCGGCGCAGCTCAGAATCGGTGAATCCGTGGACGAAGTGCGTGTCCTTGCCGGCAAGCAGGTGGAAGAGGGTGGGCGAGTAACGGCTATGCTCGAAGCTCTGGAAGCTGTCGAGCACAAGCGGCTCAGCGACCAGGCCCTTGGGACGCAATCGTTCATGGAACAACTGGCAGTGCCGGCCGAGTCGGGCGGTCTGGGTGGCGATGGTGTTGGGCGAGACATCATGCGTGCGAGCCATCTGGCGGAAGCCTGAGCATGCGACCAGCGCATGGAAGACATCGACGAGCAGGTCGGCGCGCTTCAACCAGTAGTCGGGGCGGAAGGTCTGGTCGCTGAAATGACGCCGACAGCGACAACAGCGGTAACGCTGGACCCGGTGGGGCAATTGGATGCGGAAGTGAAAGCCAGCTTTGGCGAACCAGCAACCTATTGGCTCGCTGTGGAATGGACACGCGGGGTTGGGACAGAAGGGCGGCGCATGGGGGGCGAGATTGGGTGTCATGCCAGCTCAATGCTGCACGCCCCGTACCGTCTGCATTCTTCGGGGCACAAGCCACGGTGTGGGTGACTGGCTAGGCGGCTTTGGACATCGCCTGGGCGGGCCTCTCCAGCGCTCGCGCAACAAAGCTCGTCACCAACCGCTTCGGCGCGTCGGTCCCCACCACCACCGCTGCGCCGCCCATCACCGTGAGCACTCGCACCCCTTCGCCGCCCGTTGCCTCTCCCAACACACCCATGAACGCCACGGCTGCGAATCCCAAGGCGAGGCCAGCCCAGCGCGAGCGTTCCTCGGGTCGTTCACGGCGCAGGAGCCAGGCGCTGCGCGTCAAAGGGATCAGGATGAGCAGGGTCACCGAGGTGGTGCTGAAGTACATGGGCTCATTCAGCCGCATCAGTGCGTGTGTCTCCATCGGGATGCCTCCGGCCAGGCCGTGCAGCACACAGCCGATGGCCCCGGTCCAAGTGGCCAGGCGCCAGTACGGCAACGCCCCCGGCTCCGCGGCGCGACCCGCACAGACGAGGGTTGCGAACACGAGCGTCTTGGCGACGCCGAAGTCTGCGACCCAGGCGGCGTCGGCAATGTCCGAAGTGCGGGCCAGCACAGCGATGCCCGAACTCATGCTGAAGATGGCCTGCACCCCCAGCACGAATGCGACGATCCCGAACGGCAGCCACATCAGGTCCGGGCCACTCGCCTGATGGCGCAGGCGTCCGACGAATGCGTAATAGCAGACTGCCGCGGCGAGCATCTGGTGCAGCCATGCGGTCCTCGCGCTGTCTCCCTGCGAGTGCAGCACATCCAGCATCGCCAGCGCGAGCGCGGCGAAGACCCGCCCGTCGAATGGCGTGAGCCAGGACTCCAGTTTCCATTCCGCGCCGGGCGCGAGCAGGCACCACCCCAGCGTCATGATCGCCATGAAATCCAACCACAACATGCTGGCGCCCGGCACGGGACGGTCCCACGCGTCGAGCAACACGGCGGATGCAACCAGGCAGACCATCATGGCGGCAAAGCGCGGCCACGTGGTTGAGGTTGGGGCAGCTGCGAGTCGGTCTTTGGGCAGAGCGGTCATCACGCTCCCTGGAACAGGAACGGCCACGCCGATGTTCGGCGGCGCACCTCGCGGTGCTGCTCCTGTTCTCGGCTCATGCAGCGCCCGGCTTGAGGTGAGTGCTCCCCGGCGCAAGGTGGCTCTTCGGCGTTCGAGGGCTCGCATTGCCCGCTCGACTGGGGTTCAGCGGCCTTGTAGCGCCTCGCGTATCGCGGCAATGGCCTGCGCGCCGTGGCTCATCGCAACCGGGATGCACGGGAGCAGCGGGCGGGCCACATCTCCGGCGGCCCAGATGCGGGGAGAAGAGGTGGCAAGCTGCGCATCCACACGCAAGTAGCCCTCTTCATCGCTACCCAGCGTGGCGCGACACCACTCGCTGTTGGGCATGACGCCGACCTTGATGACCACGCCGGCGCAGGGCAGTTCTCGCTCGCCAGTGGAATCCGCCACGCGCAACACCCGCACTTCCGTGTCACCCTGAACGCGGATCACACGGTGATCGTGTAGGACATGGATCCGCGGCTCGCGAGCGATCCGCTCGACGAACTGCGGCCGCGCGCGCGAGGTGGTGCGCACCAGCAAGGTCACGTCGCAGCCCGCATCGGCGAGTATGAGGGCGTTCTCGTAGGCGGCGTCCCCACCGCCCACGACGATCACGGGGTGTCCTGCAAAACGCGGGTGATCGAGCGTGGCGGAGTACGACACACCGCGCCCCTCAAACTCGCGCTCACCGGGCACCTCGAGTCGGCGGCGACGGGCACCTGTCGTGATCAGGACGGTTTCAGCACTCAGGAGCTCGCCGCTCAAGAGCGTGACACCGGGTCGCGCCGATGCCTCGCCTACCGATGTCAGGGTGCTTGCAGGGCAACCCGAGCGCACGATCACGCCGGCTTCGACCAACTGGCTCGCATACACCTCGGCGATCGCGCGCCCATCGAGCGCGCGCACACCCGCCAGATCACGGGGCCGGAAGTGGATATGCTGCAACTGTCCGCCGAGTGTGGAACTGCTCTCCAGGAGCAGCACGCTGAGCCCGAACTCGCGCGCCCAAAGCGCCGCGGACACTCCCGCGGGGCCGGCGCCGACAATCATGACATCGGGGCTCATGCGTGCTCCGCAACGATTCGTGCCACTTCCCAGAAGGTCATGGGGGGCAACTTGCCGAGCCCATGACGCGCTGCCAAACGCTCAAGACAGGCGAATCGTTCGGGGTTCTGGTCGGCCGAGGCATTGCCCTCCTGGCGCAGCCGCACCTCCACGCTCACTCCCGGTATCCTCACCGGGCGCGTGACCTGGGCCAACCGGAGCACCAGATCCCAGTCCTCGCTGTAGCGAAATGTCTCGTCGAAGCCACCCACGGCCTCGAACAATGAGCGACGAACCGCCCAAGCGCTTGGCGGCAGGTAGTCGTGCGAGCGCATCAGTGCGTCGTTCCAGTCGCGCGCGATCCGGCGGCTCTCGAGCGACTTGCGCGTGCCATCGGCATGCACCACCTCGCGGATCACCTCACAGTCGCGCCAAGCGAAGCCGACGGCCGAATCGGCGAATACCGGGGCGATTCCGGCCAGGTGATCGGGCGTCCAGAGATCGTCGTCGTCCAGGAAAACGAGCACATCGCCGCGCGCACCGGCGGCTGCAGCGTTGCGCGCAGCCGCGGCCTGCCCACAGCCGACCGCCAGCGCCGTCAACTCGAGCAGCGGCAGGTGGCCCAGCGCGTCGAGCGAGGCGCCCCCGCCGTCGTCGGCAAGCCGCACCTCGAAGGGAAGCAAGGTCTGCGCGGCGACGCTGCGCAAGGCATCCGCCAACAGGATGGGGCGTTCGTGGGTGACCATGATCACGGACAGACGGGGCAGCGCACTCATCGCAGGCGTCGCCGCACGATGGTCAGCGCTCGCTGGAGAACCGAAGCACACTGGCCCAGCGCGGGTCTGCCAGCTCTCCGCGGACGGTGCGCGTCTCGACCAGACCGCTCTTGCGGATGCCTCTCATCTCCATGCACAGGTGCCGCGCTTCGAGGATCACGGCGACGCCGCGCGGCTGCACCAATCGCTCGAGGTGGTCGGCGATGTTCTGGCCCACCCGTTCCTGAAGTTGAGGCCGGCGAGCATAGCGTTCGAGCAATCGGGCCGCGGCGCTGATGCCGATGATGTGCTCACCGGGCAGGTAGGCCACGAGCGCGCGCCCGAAGAAGGGAACGAAGTGGTGCACACACAAGGAATGGAACGGCATGTCCCGCACCATCACGAGATCGCCCTGCCCTGCGTGCGGGAATGTCGCTAGTTCAGGGTCCTCGGCGGGGTCGAGTCCGGACAGCGTCTCGCGCCACAGATCCGCAACGCGGGCCGGAGTCGCAAGGAGCTCGGGTTCCTGAGCCGGATCGAGTCCGAGCGCAACGATGAGCTGGGCCACGGCCTTGGTGATCGCGGCTTGATCCTGGCCCGGTGGCAGCACGCTCATAGCGGAATCCCTTGCGAAAACGCACCCGGGCCGGCTGGGGGGCCGGCCCGGGCGGAAGAATGGAGCGGAAGAGGGGATTCGAACCCCCGACCCTAACCTTGGCAAGGTTATGCTCTACCGGGCTGAGCTACTTCCGCGTCACAAGAGCGGCGCGAAATATAGCCGCAGGGCTCGTCGCCAGTCAAGCGCGTTCACCCCGGTTGCATCACGGGGCGCGAGCGGCTACCAATGCGAGTCATGGCCATCCTCGTGCAAAAGTACGGCGGCACCTCGGTGAAGGATCCCGAGCGCATCCGCGCGGTCGCAGCGCGCATCGCGGCGTCGCGGCGGGCGGGCTCCGATCTGGTCGTCGTGGTCTCGGCGATGGGTCACGCGACGGATGAACTGATCCGACTGGCGCACGAAGTCTCGCCGAGCCCCAATCGTCGCGAGATGGATATGTTGCTCACCACCGGGGAACGCGTGTCGATGGCGCTCGTGGCGATGGCCTTGCACGATCTGGGCATCGAGGCCATCTCGTTCACCGGTTCGCAAAGTGGCATCCTCACCGACGCCGCACATGCCAACGCGCGTATCGTTGCCATCAAGCCGGAGCGCATCTCCACGGAACTGCAACGCGGACGGGTGGTGATCGTCGCGGGGTTCCAGGGCGTCAGCC
>JANLOU010000217.1:0-2214 GCA_031366735.1 Candidatus Eiseniibacteriota bacterium | reverse complement strand
GGTCGGCGCCCGCTTGAGGGAATCGGGCGTCGGCCCGTCGGAGTTCAACGGGATGAGCGCCGGCGCGGCGCTCGCAGCACTCAAGGAGCGTCCCGACGCCCTCGGCGTCGCGGTGCGGGCGTACCTCGACGCCGTCGGGATGCGCCTCGCGGGCGGCTACGACATCTGCGATCCATGCGCCATCGAGTTGCCCGAGATGCTGCTCGGCACGATCTGGGCATCCCGCGAACAGACCGAGCCTAGCGGTGACAACGGCGCGACGGCGAAGGTCCGGGCCGCCGTGCCCGCCGAGCATCGTGCGGCTTTCGACGAGCTACTCGACGATGCGCGGCACATCAACCGCCTGCGCGACGAGCGCGGGGTCTTCAACGATTCGTGGGGCACCGGCATCGCGCGTCAGGCGCTGCTCGAGGCGGGACGGCGCTTGGTCGACACTGGTCGTCTCGAGGTCGCCGAGCTGGCGATCGACGCCACCCACGCGGAGCTGGTCGCGGCGTTGCGCGGCACTGGCCCCGCACCGAGCGCCACATGGCGCGAGCGCGCCGACTGGCGACGCGATGCGCGGCTCTCCGATGTGCCGCCGTTCCTTGGGCCGGCGCCGGCGCCTCCGCCTCCGCCCAGCGGACTGCCCCCGCACGCGATGGCCGCCATGCGCGCGTTTGGCACGGCGCTCGACGAACTGTTCGCGCCGGGCAAGCCGTCCGAGGGCACGACCATCACCGGCAAGCCCGTCAGTCCGGGTGTCTATGTCGGTCGTGCGCGTGTGATCACCCAAGTGAGCGACATGAACCGGCTGGTGCAGGGCGATGTGCTCGTCACCGCCTGCACTTCTCCCGCGTTCAATGTGGTGCTGCCGCTGCTCGGCGCCATCGTCACGGACAAGGGCGGCCAGCTGTCGCACGCGGCAATCGTGGCGCGCGAATACGGCATCCCCGCGGTGGTCGGCACGCTTCGCGCCACCGCCACGATCCCGGACGAGGCGCGCGTCGAGGTGGACGGCACGCAGGGACGAGTCCGCCTGTTGTGATCCGCCCCGTTCCGTTGTCCGAGGCGGGCGACGAAAGTCGCTTCGGCGGCAAGGCGGTGAGCCTTGGGCGTTCGCTGCGGGACGGGCTGCCGGTCCCGGAGGGGCTCGCCCTCGATGTCGATACGGTGGACGAAATCGCCAGGATCGGCGCGGACGCCGCCGAGTCGTGTGAGGACATGCTGGGCGCGCTCGGCGGGCGCGTCGCGGTGCGTTCATCGGCGATCGGGGAGGATGCCCGCGACGCGAGCTTCTCCGGGCAGCACACGACGGTGTTGAACGCCGCGTCCGCGCAAGCGCTGGTCCACGCGATCGTCGAGGTGCGGGGATCGGTGCATACTGCCTCCGCGCTGTCGTATCGCGCGCGAATGAACATCGCCGGCGCCCCCCGGATCGCGGTGGTGGTTCAGCGCCTGGTGGACGCCGATTGCGCCGGCGTCCTGTTCACGCGAAACCCGACGACCGGCGCGTGCGAACGGCTCATCGAGGCCGCGTGGGGACTGGGGGAGAGCGTGGTCTCGGGCTCGGTCGTCCCGGATTCCTATCGGCTCGACCCCGAAGGCCGGACGCTCGAGCGCACCCTCGGCGTGAAGGACATCGCCCTGCGCCTCCGTCCCGGCGGCGGCATCACCGAGGTGGTCGTGGACGAGGCGCGCGCGCATGGAGCGGTGCTGACGGAATCCGCGCTCGCGGCCCTGCACCAGCTCACCCTCCGCTGCGAGGCGGTGTTCGGGATGGACCTCGACATCGAATGGGCGTTCGAAGGGGACCGCCTGTACCTGCTGCAATGCCGGGCGATCACCAGGGGAGGCGTGTGAGCCACCGCGGGGCGCTGTTCGCGGGGATGTTCCTCGCCGCAGCGCTGGCCCCACTCGGTTCGACGATGATCGCGGTGGCGCTGCCCTCGATCAGCTCCGAACTGGGCATCCCGGGCGGAGCGCTGACCCAGTGGCTGGTCGCGAGCTACCTCATCGCCGGGATCGCGGCGACGAGCCCGTGCGGAAAGCTCGGGGACATCATCGGCCACCGGCGCGGATTGACGATCGGAATGTCGCTCTACGCCGCGGGGTCCGCGTTCGGATTCCTCGTGGCCACGCTGCCGAGCCTCGCGCTCGCGCGGATCGCGATGGCCATCGGCGGCGCGATGGTGGTGCCCTCCACCATGGCCATGCTGCGAAACGCCGTGCCGG
>JANLOU010000214.1:0-10004 GCA_031366735.1 Candidatus Eiseniibacteriota bacterium | reverse complement strand
CGAGTACTTCGCGTTCAATCTGCTGATCAGCAACACCAAGACGGTCGGCACCGGCGCTTGCGCTGGTTGCAACATCGCAGTCTGCCTCGTGCTGAACTCGATCAAGCTGACCCAGCCGGTCGGTGTTGGCGATTTCACGCTCTCGCAGTCTGGCGCTCCGGCCAGCAACTACATCACCTGGCAGGGTGGCAACATCGGCGGCTCTGGCTGCCCGGCTGCCACGCCGTCCCGCAACGCGACCTGGGGCTCGGTGAAGTCGCTCTACCGGTAGTCTCAAGTCACAAGTCACAGGCTTCAAGCAGAGGGCGGCGATCGAAAGATCGTCGCCCTTTCTTTATCCGTATGCGAGGCTCACCTGACCCGGCGTTACCGGGATGACTTCAGTTGGCCCGACAAACGCGTCGACAGACCGACACGGCGCGTCGCGACTCCGACGCGTCGGTGGACCGGGCGGGCGCGTCGCAAGACCGACGGAGGTGGACATGAAGAAACTGGTGACTCTTCTGTGTTGCGTGGTGCTCGCGGCGTCGGCGGCAAGTGCCTCGGCGGCCGGCGTGAACCTGGCTTGGTCCAGGTGCTACGGTGAGCGCAGCGGTACCGTGAACAGGACCTTCGCCTGCAACACGAACGTCGGCAGCCACGTCGCCGTCGGCTCATTCGTCGCTCCCGCCGGCGTCACTGCCCTCTCGGGCAACGAAGTCGTGATCGACCTGCAGTCCTCGAGTGCCACTCTGCCGGCGTGGTGGGGCTTGCGGGGCACGGGCCAGTGCCGTGGAACAGGAACGCCCGCGCTCTCGGTGAACTTCCTCGCGAACGCCTCTGACGGGGTCTGTGTCGATGAGTTCGCTGGCGGCGCCGCCGGTGGTATCGGTGCCTACACGGTCGGTTACGCTGGCAACCCGGCTCGCGCCCGCCTCACCATGGCGATCGCGACCGCTTCGCCTGGCCCGGTCGATGCCGACGTCGAGTACTTCGCATTCAACATGGTGATCAACAACACCAGGACGGTCGGCACCGGCGCCTGCGCGGGCTGCCTTACCCCGGTCAGCATGGTGCTGAACTCGATCCTGCTGACCCAGCCGTTCGGTGTTGGTAACTTTATGCTCTCGCAGGGGAACGCTCCGTCCAGCAGCTACATCACCTGGCAGGGTGGCAGAGTCTACGAATCTGGCTGCCTGGCTGACACGCCGACCAGGAACTCGACATGGGGCTCGGTGAAGTCGTTGTATCGCTGATCCCAACGCAAGAACTGCAACCGGTAGGGCGGCGATCGCGTCGGAAGGCCGACGCGGCACGTCGCAGAACCGACGGAGGTGAATCGGATGAAACTTGCGACGCTTATTGGAGCCGTGCTCTTGGCCACCACTGCCACGAATGCCTCGGGCGCTGGCGTCAACTTCGCCTGGAACAGTTGCTTCGGCGAAGGCACCGGTGTGTCGAACAAGAACTTCGCATGCGCATCGAACGACGGGTCGCAAGTGGCGGTCGGATCGTTCGTGGCTCCCACGCACCTCGTGGCGCTTCAGGGTTACCAGATGATCATCGACCTGCAGTCCGCGGGCAGCGCTCTCCCGCCATGGTGGCAGTTCAGGAACATCGGCACCTGCCGCCAGATCTCGCTCTCGGCCAACTTCGTCGGCAGCCCGGCCAATCAGGTGTGCGTCGATCCCTATGCGGGCGGCGGCGTTGGAACGATCAATCTCTACTCGATCGCCTACAAGGGCAATCCGACCCGTGCCCATCTCGACATGATCAGCGCCAATACGACTCCCGGCCCGATCGATGCCAATGTCGAGTACGCCGCATTCAACGTGGTGATCAACAACGCCAAGACGGTCGGCACCGGGGCTTGCGCCGGCTGCGCCACTCCGGTGTGCCTGGTGCTGAACAACATCAACTTGATCCAGTCGGGCGTGGCGGGCGATTTCCGTCTCACCCAGGCCGCCAACCCCGGCAGCAACTACATCACCTGGCAGGGCGGAGCCGTCGGCGGACTGGGCTGCCCCGCCGCAACGCCGACGCGCAACTCGACCTGGGGCTCGGTGAAGTCGCTCTACCGCTAGTCTCAAGTCATACGCTTCAAGCAGAGGGCGGCGATCGAAAGATCGTCGCCCTTTCTTTATCCGTATGCGAGGCTCAGCGGTGTTGATGCCCAGCCTGGCCGCCACCTCGCGGTGGCTCCGCCCCAGACCCCACTTGTACCGCAGGATCTCTCGGATCTTCCACATGGACAGTCGCTCGCTCGCCATCCTGGCCCCCCGGTGAGGGACGGAGGGCGCCTGGACTCCCCGGTGCCGCGTCCCGTTCGGACACCCGCGCGGTCAGTCGGGGAGGATGGCCCCTCCAGCGTGATCGCACCACCTGTCCGCGATGCCAATCCAAGTGTTCACGATGGCCGAAATACGCACATGCGCCGCGCCGCCCAGGACCTCGGCGTGGGACAACACCGACTCTCTTGGAGTACCTGCCCGGTTCAGTGGTGTCCCGAGGCTGCCTTCAAGCCAAGTAGCGGTTCAGCCGGGCGGAGCGGAATGCCCAGTGGCCCCAAGGATGGCGTCAGCGTAAGCCGTTATCCGGGGGCCACTTCGCTCCCAAACTGCGTCACCCCGCCCGCTTCGGCTTCCCACTCTGCGTCAAGTCACCCGCAAGGCTGACGACGGCTTGCCCGCGTGTGAATTCTTCGGGCGGCGAGAGAAAGTCCTACCCGGCTACCGAGCAGATGGCTAAACTCTTTCTCAGCAGTGAGCGTGGTGCGGCGTTGACCCCAGCGATCGCCCACACGAGGTTTCCCCCCCAGCGTCCGCGAGACGCTGGCAATCCGGAGGATGACAGTGAAGAAGGTTACCCTACTCTGCAGCGTGCTCCTCGCTTTCTCGGCAACCGTTGCTTCGGCTGCCGGCATCAACCTCGCCTGGACCAAGTGTTTCGGTGACGGTGGCGTCGCGAACCGGAACTTCGCCTGCAACGTCAACACGGGTTCGAACCTCGCCGTTGGCTCACTGATCGCTCCGGCCGGCGTGACCGCCGCGTCGGGCAACGAAGTCGTGGTCGACATCCAGTCGGCCGGCACCGCGCTTCCGCTGTGGTGGGCGTTCAAGAATGCCGGCACCTGCCGTCAGACCTCGCTGTCGCTGAACTTCGTCGCCGACCCTAGCAACGTGAACTGCATCGATGAGTTCTCGGGCACTGCCGCCGGCGGTATCGGTGCTTACACGATCGGCTTCCTCGGCAACCCGACCCGCGCGCGCATGACGGCCGCAATCGCGACCGCAACGCCTGGCCCGCTCGATGCCGGTGTGGAGTACTTCTCGTTCAACATGCTGATCAACAACGCCAAGACTGTCGGCACCGGCGCCTGCGCGGGTTGCGCTGTCCCGGTCTGCATGGTCCTCAACTCGATCAAGATCACGCAGCCGGTCGGCGTGGGTGACTACAAGCTCAGCGACGCGGGCGCTCCGGGCAGCAACATCATCACCTGGCAGGGTGGCGCGGTCGGCGGCGGCGGTTGCGCTGCGGTCCCGGCCCGTAATGCCACGTGGGGCTCGGTCAAGTCGCTCTACCGCTAGTCTCCAGCTGATTCAACGATGTGGGCAGTGGTCCTCACGGGCCACTGCCCATTTTCGTTTTCCGTACGGGATTGTGCGTGCGCTCGCTGGAGAATGTTGCAGATCTTGCGGTTCCACAGATTTCGCTCGCGCCTGCTGTGTGGGCGGCCGATTAACTTTTCGGGCGAAATGCCGTCAGGATTGGTTTTTCCCTTGCGCTTCGCGACGCTGCGGTTAGTCTAGCGCTGCCTATCAGGCGACCGGGATTCCCATCCTGGCTGCCCGTATGCTTAAGTCCATGGAAGGTCTGTGGGTGCCCCCGGCACTACGGACATCTGGGGTTGTTACCCAACACGGGAAATGGAGGCACATTCTCATGAAGCGACTGCTTCACTTTGCGAGCGCCCTGCTCGTCGCCATCACGATTTCGTCGGCGGCCAACGCAGCTGGCGTCAATCTCGCCTGGACCGATTGCAGGAGTGACGGTGGTGCATCCAACCGCGCTTTCGCGTGCAATTCGAACTTGGGCTCCAATGCGCTCATCGTCTCGTTCGTCGCTCCGGCCGGCGTGACCGGCATGTCGGGCAACGAACTCGTGATCGACGTGATCAGCACCACCTCGCCGCTGCCGAGCTGGTGGCAGTTCAAGAACGCCGGCACTTGCCGTCAGACCGCCCTGTCCACCAACTTCGTGGCCCCGGCCTCGCTGTTGAACTGCGTTGACGCTTGGGCAGGTCAGGCTGCTGGTGGTATTGGCGCCTACACTCAGGTGGCTCCGGCCGGCGGCTGGACGATCCCGACGGTCAACGAGGCTCAGCACGCTCGCATGGTCATCGCCATCGCGACGCCGTCCCCGGGTCCAATCGATGCCAATGTCGAGTACTTCTCGGGCAATGTCCTGATCAACAACTCCAAGACCGTCGGCCTGAACGCCTGCGCGGGTTGCACCGACCCGGTCTGCATCGTGCTCAACTCGCTCAAGATCACTCAGGGTGTCGGTGTGGGTGACTTCGTCCTGAGCCAGCCCGTCTCGGCGAACAGCAACATGGTCACGTTCCAGGGCACGGGCGCCGATTGCAACGCGGTGCCGGTGCGCAACACCACGTGGGGCTCGGTCAAGGCGCTGTACCGCTAGTCCGCATCCGTCGTTTTCGCAGCGGCGTCCGTCTCACGACGGGCGCCGTTGTGCTTTCCATCAGGGGCTGCATGCGTCACACTGATGGCATGCGGACCCTCGTTCTGCGCCTGCTGGCCCTCTCACTGCTCAGTGTCGGCCCCGCGCAAGCTGGACCGACGCTCACGCTCGGCTGGCTCGATTGCCGTCCTGCGGGTGGCTCCAGCAACCAGAGTTTCGGCTGCGGCAGCAACACTGCCGAGATGCTGCTGCATCCAGCGTTCGAACTAGGGGCCGCGGTCGACAGCGTCTTTCAGCTCGAGATGGTGATCGACATCCAGCACGCGAGCGACCTCCTGCCACAGTGGTGGCGACTCGACCCGAACCAGTGCCGGGCGAATCAGGCGATCGCCGACGCTGTATTCGCGAGCGGCTGCACCGATCCATGGTCGGGCGCGGGCGTGGCCGCGGTACAGGGCTACCTCGCGGGCCCGCCCGGCCGGTTCCCCTCGCAGGCTCGGCTGCTGGTGGCCGCCACGGTTCCTTCGTCGAGCCCGGTGTCTCTGAGCGCGGGCATCCCATACAGCGCGCCGCGCGTGCGCATCCGCACGGGTAACTCGACCACCTGTGCGGGCTGTCCCGGTAGCGCGTGTCTGGTGCTCAACTCGGTCGAACTGCATCGGCTGCCGGGCGCGTCGCCCGAGGCCGTCACGCTGACGGTGTCCACGGGTGGGACCGCCAACTGGGTCGCGTGGCAAGGTGGCGCCGGTGCGGACTGCGCCGCGGTGCCCGTCCACAATCGCACTTGGGGTGCGGTCAAGAGCCTGTACCGATGAACTCAGAAAGGCCCCGTTCCATGTCGCGTTGGCCGCTGCGGTCGTTCGTCATCATGTGGATCAGCCTGTGCCTGCTCTCGCCCGCTTCGCATGCAGTGGGAGTCGACTCCACTGCCGCCGGTGCGGGCAAGGTCCTCCTGTCGCGACGGCTCGCGCTGGCGGACTCGCTCGTCAAGGCGCAGGGCGGGCCGCGTGGAGATAAGGCGCTATTATTCCTCACGTGGAACGCGCCGTACGGAATGCGCGGGGCGCGCGACACGCGGGCGCCCCGCACGCGCGCGGGCGGCATCGACACGCTGTATCTGGCGTTCATGCCGGGTCGGCGCAGCGAGACGTTCAATGGCTTCACCGCCGAACTCTACTTTCATGCTGCGCCCGGCGATACGCTTGGCACATGGTGGCACATGGAGAAGACGGGCGAGAACGCCGGCGCGCTCATGGCCCAGTTCGGACCCGATCCCAGCTTCCCGCAGCGCCAGCCCTGGAGTGGTGAGGGCAAGGGCTTCGTGAAGCTCGACCGCACTTCCACCACAAGCAAGTTGCGCATGGTGTTCGCTGTGCCCGAAGGCACCGGCACGGCGTTGCACCCGGACTCGGTCTATACGCTCGCGCGTGTGCTGCTCAAGCACGACCGGGATCTGCCGGGGCGCACACAGCCGGTGTGCATCGAGTGGGGCTCGGCGGGACTGGCGTTCGCACTCAAGGACGAGCCTCAGGTCAAGCGCGGCGAGCGTTTCGTGGGATTCGCGTCGGCCGACGGAAAAGTGTGTTCCGCACCCCGGGCCCGGATCGAGCCCTGGCACCCGGCCGTGCCGGGTGCCAGGGTGATCAAGTAGCGGCTGATCAGTTCAGCGTCGGGTCGACCAACCTCACGCGCATGAGCAACTCGGGCCGCCAGCGTATCGCGTACTTCTTTTCGTGCCGCGCGATCAACGCATCGAGCATGGCCTGCGCGTGCAGGTTCTGCATGGACTCGTCGATCATCCCCTCGGATTCCGTGAAGGAGAGCTGTCGGCCCGGATCGAATGTGAGCAGCTGGAGCACCATGTAGGTGCCGAGCTTGTCGGGTCCGGTCACGGTGCACTGACGCGGGCGCAACTCCTCGAACAGGATCTTGTGGTAAAGGCCCTTCTCGTCATCGCGCCGGTGCTGAATCGCCCCCGAGCGATTGCCCGCCAGTGAGTCGGCGTGCAGGATCGCGCGCACATCTGCGCCCTTGGTGAGGGCCGTCGCAAGGGACTCCGCTGACGCCTTGTTCGGTCGCACGATCGCGGCGAAGTCCACGCTGGGGAATGTGACGAACTGCAGCTTGTTCTTGTCATAGTAAGCTTGGCGGTCGGCGCGGCTGACAAACACCCGCGCTTCCACCGAATCGGCGTACATGCGTTCGACCATGATCTGCTCGCGGCGTTTCTCGATCTGACCCAACACGAGCGGGTCCGTGTCGATCCCACGCTCGATTCCGTACTGCGCCATGGACGGTTCCAGCACCAACGCGTCGATCTGGCCGCGTACCGACTCGGGCAGGTTGAGCGTAGGTCGCATCAGGGGTGTCAACTCGGTGTACGCGTGCAGCAACTGCGACAATGTCAGTCGACCGCCGTCCTTCCATCTCGCGAGCACGCGCGCAGTGTCGGTCGGGCTGAACTCTGGCGCGTCACCATTGACTTCGACCGTGGTGCCGAACGTCTCCTGCTTGACGCTCACCGCTTGGCGGAAGTTCGCAGCGGTGAACGCCACGTTCACGCTGTCGTACGTGAGCCCGATTCTCTGTCGCAGGATCTCCTGGATGTGTTCGGAGCGCAGGGTGGACTGGTACTCGCTCAGCTCGCGGCGGATCGAGTGAGCCATCGTCTCGTAGGCGGGTGTCGGGACATTGCGACGCTCCAGCGCCTGTGCCACATGGTAGCCCTCGCCATCTCGGAACACGGAAGAATATTCGCCTGGCTTCAGGCTGAAGATGCGCTCGGCCAGGTCCGGTGGGAGCTTCGTGCGACGGAACCAACCCACCTCGCCGTCCGGGCCGGCGTCGTGCTTGGCCTGGGTGTACTTCTTCACCGCGTCGCTCCAACGGATCTGGCCGCCGATCAACTGGCGTCGCACCAACTCGGCCAGCGCGCGGTCGTGGAACAGGATGTGGCGGTAGCGCTGCTCGTAGCCGTACTGCTTCCAGGCCGTATGCACGTCATCGTCGGTGACCTTGACCGAGTCCATCACCAGCCGGATGAAAACGGCGTTCGCCAGCACGCGCTGCGTGTGCTCGCGCATGATAGCGCGCTCTTCGAACCCGAACGGCTTGTTCACCTCGCGTGCGAGCAGCCCGAGCACTTCCTTGTTGGCGATCGAGCGCAGGAACATCACGCGTCCCAAGCTGTCGGTGCCCGGCCGGTATTCGGCGTACGAATCGAAGTACGCGTTCACATACTGCCCCACGTTGGTCACGCGCGGTCCCACCTGCATCAGCCATACGCTGTCGGGCAGGAACTGACCTGTGTCCGGCACGCCGTTCACGTAGTTCACGCCGATGAGCCGGCCCGAGGGCTTTGCGGTCGGCTTGGCAACCTGCTTTCCGGTCTGCTTGGGCCCAGCCTTGGTCGCTGCGGGCTTGGTCGCCGCGTGGGCCGCGAGGCAGAGCAACAGCAGTCCGAGGGGCAGCAGGCGCAGAAGCTTCATGGAGGGTCTCCGGTGAATTCGCGAATGGGGGAGGCGTGCAAACTTGGGCTGTCGGAAAATCGTAGGACCCCGCTTTGGCGGGTGTCAATGCACATGGCGCGCCCGTAGGAGCGAAGCGCGCGGAGTTCACTCTGACATGACTTGGAGGGTCAGTGGCGGAACCGGCGGCCCAGATGGTCGAGCACGAACCGGGAGTTGTCGCTGCGGCTCAGGACACGGCCGTCATCGGATACGAACTTGCTCTCGACCGAGCCCTGACGCTTGAGGACCTCATTCACGAATGCGTGCGCTGCGACGGCCGGTGCCGCCACATCCTTCTCGCCGTGTAGAACGAGCACCGGACACTTGATTGTTGCAATCTGCATGAGCGGCGAGCGGGCGCGCCAAGCGGCGCTGTCGCGACCGGCATCGGCGACGATGCGCTGCTGTCCCGCGGCATCGGCGACGCGGTAAGTGGCCCACAGATCGTAGCTCGCGCCCTGGGCGATCACGGTGGAGAGCTCGGGGTGCTTGGCGCCCAACAGCAATGCGGCCGTGCCGCCGCTGCCCACGCCCCACACGGCGATCCGCTTGGGATCGATGCCAGGCATGCGCTTGAGTTCGCCGAGCGCTGCTTCGAGTGCGGAGAGCGTGGCAGGACCGGCCAGATCGGCGGGACCGGCACTGGTGCCATAGCCCGGCTGGCTTACGGCGACGACGCCGAAGCCGCGGTCGGCGAGCAACTTGATCTGCCGGAGCTGACGGCGCGCGTTCGCAGCTTCGCCGTGCACCAGTAGGATGCCGGGCGCGGGCGCAGCGGCGTTCATGGGAGTGGCGGCCACGACTTCGACTGCGCGCTTGTTGGCAGCCGCGATGAGCTTCGAGGGGAACGCATCGGTCAGCACGCCGCCGTTGAGCACCATGGCGTACTTCACTTCGTGATGGCCGCCGAGTGCGTCATGCAGGTACATGCGGAACCCGAGCCGTGCGTGTTCGGCCATGGTGCTCGTGCTGTAAGTGAACACCGAGCTGTCCTCGGCCGCGATGGGCTGCATCAGTCGCACCAGCGTGGCGAGTGAGGTGGTGGTGCGGCGCGGGGTGCGCGTCTCGCCCGCGTCCAGATCCTCGATATCGAGGAACAGACTATCGGCATAGAGTCCGGTGGTGACATTGTTGCGGATCAGGAACTCCGCGCTCCATGTGTGGTTCTCGTCCGACTGGACCGTGTCGGCCTCGGCCACCAGAACCGGAGCTTCGGCGGCGGCGACTCGTGCCGAGCCAAGCGACAGCGCGGCGAGCAGGATGAGCACGCGCAACATGGACGGACCTCCGATGAGGGTGTTTCCGGGGAGAGAGCAGCTCAAGCTTACTGGCCCGCTTTCACCCCCGGCAAGCCCCGGCGCGCCAGAACGCGTTCATTGACCAACACCGGACTTCGGCGCTTGAGGTCGTCGAGCAGCGCCTGCATCCGGCGCTCGGCCTCGTGGTCCACCCACGCCTTGGTCACCAGCGTGCGGGCTTCGTCAAAAGTGCGTGGACGGACGGGGTTGAGCGCGCTCACGCGCACCACGCGCCAGCCCTCGACGGTGGAGTCGGGCCCCAGCACCGCGCCCACGCCGGCCCGGCGGGCCCGTGCATAAAGCCCGCTGTCACTCTGGGCGGTGATCAGCGCGGCGAAGTCCGCGCCCTGGCGGCGGCTGCGCACGGCAAGGCTCTCGGCCTCGGCCGCGTCGCGCAGGCGTTGCAGCATGGTCGCCGCGGCGGCCTGTGTGGGCAGCACCAAGCGCACGATGCGCGCGTGCGCAGGCACATCGAACTCATGCCCGCTGCCGCGGAAATACTTCTGCAGCGTCAGCG
>JANLOU010000189.1:0-3572 GCA_031366735.1 Candidatus Eiseniibacteriota bacterium | reverse complement strand
ATCCAGCAGGCGCGCCAGATCCTGCGAGCTCATCATGTCGATGCCATCGATGGCGACGACCGGCGCCGAGAGCACTCCGGCGGCGGCGGGCACAGCGAGCTGCGGCGGGTCGGCCGGTGCCGGTGCTGGCGCGGGCGCGGGCGCCGCACCCGACAACACGATCAGCGCCACGAGCGCCGCCGCGCGTCTCATCCGCGCCGCTCGGCGTCGCGCTTGGCGCGATCGATCTCGCGGGTGGCATCGCGGTCGGCGATGGCGTGGCGCTTGTCGTGGGTCTTCTTGCCCTTGCCCACGCCGATCAACAACTTGGCGAAACCCTTGGAGAAATACAGCTTGAGCGGCACGATCGTGTTGCCCTTCTGCTCGATCGCTTTCTTGAGTTTGTCGATCTGGACTCTCTGCAGCAGCAGCTTGCGCCTGCGGACGGGGTCCACATTCCAGCGATTGCCCTGCTCGTAAGGAGGAATGTGCATCTGCATGATCCACGCCTCATCGTTCTCGATGATGGCGAACGCCTCGTTCAGGCTGGCCTTGCCGCCCCGGAGACTCTTGACCTCGGTCCCGACCAACACCAGTCCCGCCTCGAGCGTGTCGAGGATGGTGTAGTTGTAGGTCGCGCGGCGATTCTGCGCGATCAGTCGATCCGGATCCTGGGTGGCCATAGGTGTTCGGACCCCAAGCGCATAACGCCCGTCGAAAGCGACACCGGGCGGCGGGCCCAGCGCCGTCTCCGGCGGGCGTCAGCGTGATGTCGGTGATTGGTGCGGAAGGGGGGATTTGAACCCCCACACCCTTGCGGGCGCTAGAACCTGAATCTAGTGCGTCTGCCAGTTCCGCCACTTCCGCACTCAGACGGGCCGCGAAAGGTATGCGAGGGAACAGGGCAAGTCAAACGCTGGCGTTTCGGTCCCCACGCCCGGCCTGGCCGTCGCGGCGATGCTCGCGGCAGCCAGGCCCGGGCGCGGGCCGAGGTCACGGGATCAACGCTATCGATAGCGTTCCTTGAGCGCGCCCCAGGTGCTCTGCAGTGCGGGCGTGGTGCCGCACAGGTTCACCGCACCGGGCGAAGGAGCGCAGTGATTGCCCGCCGGAGTGAGCGTGCCGGTGTACGGATTGAGCGAGTCGAACAGTTGCCATTCGTGGGTGTCGGTCGCACGCCCGAGCGAGCGATCGGCCGCCGACTCGAACGAGCGATAGGTGTAGGCGTCCACGACCACGGTGTCGGGGCCGGTCACCTTCCACAGGATCACCGCGTCGCCGGTATTGCCAAGCGACAAGCCGAACGCGGGCAGACCCTTCAGTTTCTCCCAGTCATACGCCATCTTTCCCGTCACGAGCAGCACGCCGCCGGGAGCGAGCGTGCCCGAGAGCGCGTAGCGCGGAATGGAATCGGAATCCGAGATCAGGAAGCCATCGAGCGCGAGCGGCGAGGCGCCGAAGTTGATCACCTCGACCCACTCGTCGTCGCGTGAGGAGAATGTGCCACTGCCGTCCCAGTCGCGCGCAGGCGCCGCCAGGATCTCGTTGAGTTGCAGCAATCCATCGGCGCAGGCGGGGGTGGCGCCGGCCGGCAGGTGCAGCGTGAGCGCGAGTGAGAGGACCGAAGCGAGATGAGCCAAGCGCATGATGCGCTCCTTGCAAGGGGGCGGCGGTGTGCGGGGGCGGCGGTGGAGTCGGCCCCGGCGGGCGGGCGGATGGAGGTCGAGCGCGGGTGCCGGTGCGGCCCGCGTCGCCGGGACGAACCCACCGATTCGCACAACGCGTGCCGCGAACGCGGCGCGACGCGCGGGCGACTTACGCGCGCGCAAGCCAACGCCGCCGTCGCGCGTGGCGACAGCGGCGTGAACGGCGTGGACGGTGTGGTCCGGCGCTACGAGCTGCCGTGTTGCGCGAGGAAACCCGCGATGCGCGCCATGCCCTCGCGCAGGTTGTCCTGCGAGTTGGCGTAGGACAGCCGTA
Organism: Candidatus Eiseniibacteriota bacterium; assembly: GCA_031366735.1. GTDB lineage: Bacteria > Eisenbacteria > RBG-16-71-46 > RBG-16-71-46 > RBG-16-71-46 > CAIXRL01. The sequence continues at coordinate 1,613 of JANLOU010000189.1, read as the reverse complement.
GGTAACCCTCGCCCGCTTCGCCAAAGCCCGTGCCGGGCAGCGTCACCACGCCCGCCTCATCGAGTAACCGATCCGCCAGCGTGCCCGAATCAAAGCCGGTGGCGCGCACATCGGGCCATGCGTAGAACGCACCCGAGGGCATGAAGCACTCGAGCCCCGGGATCTGGTTGAGCCCGCCCACCACCAGGTCGCGGCGCGCATGGAACTCGGCGACCATCGCGCGCACTTCCTCCTGTGGTCCGCAGAGCGCGGTGACGCCAGCTTTCTGCACGAAAGTGGCGGTGCACGAGTTGGAGTTGTTCATGAGCGTGGCCACATGCTTGGCCAATGCGGCCGGCATGATCCCGAAACCCAGGCGCCAACCGGTCATCGCGTAGGTCTTGGAGAACCCATCCACCACCACCGACCGCTCGGCCATCCCGGGCAGGGAGGCGATGGAGCGGAACGGCAGGTCGTACACCATCGAGCCATAGATCTCGTCCGACAGCACCACCAGGTCGTGGCCGATCGCCAACTCGCGCACCACCTCGAGCGTGGCATCACTGAGCACCGCGCCGGTGGGATTGTGCGGCGAGTTGAGCACGATCATGCGCGTGCGCGGCGTGATGCGCGCGGTGAGCGCGGCCAGATCAAGGTCGAACCCGCGCTCGGGGTCGAGCGGGGTGGGCACCACGCGCGCGTCGAGGAAGGAGACGACCGACGCGTAGGTCGGGAACGCCGGCGTGGGAATGATCACCTCGTCGCCGGGCTCGAGCAGCGCCAGCATGGCGAAGAACAGGATGGGCTTGGCGCCCGGGGTGACGATGACATTCTCGGCGGCGCACGGGATGGATCGTTGTTGGTGCCAAGTGCGCGCGATGGCCTCGCGCAGCTCGGGCAGGCCGGCGGCCGGGCCGTAGTGCGTGAAGCCCGCCTCGAGCGCGGCCTCGGCGGCCTGACGGATGTAGCGGGGCGTATCGAAGTCGGGTTCGCCGATGCCCAGATGGATGATGCTGCGGCCTTGGGCTTCAAGGGCCTTGCCGCGGGCCAGCATGTCGAACGAGGCGGCCGTGGACATGCGACGCATGCGCTGCGCGAATCTCATGGGTTCTCCATTCCAGTCGTGTCGCGCGCCGCCGCTGGCGGCGTCGCCGGGCGCCGCTTGGCTTGCCCCGCGAGCGTCGCGTCCATTCGGCACTCCATACCGCTGGTGACCCCCGCCCCCCACCGCGTGACAGCGCGAGCGACACGCGTGCCATGCCCTGCAGCGCCGGCACCCGCAACTCGAGCCGCGTGCGTTCACCGGCGCCCGCGAGCGATCGCAATGTGAGCCGGTCGCCATCGGTCTCCGGCAGGTAGAGGCTCTCGCCGCGCCGCACGCGCCACAGCGCATGCGTCACGACCCAGCCGCTTCCACCGGGGCCATCGCCCTCGGCTCGCACCACGGTCGCGCGTCGAACCGCCGCGCGCACCCACGCGCGCTCGCCCCAGAGTTCGTGGCGGAGCGCGAGCGTGAACCCGTCGGTGGCGCCGCGCCATTCGGCCCAGAGGCCCTGGCGCATTCCCACCGGGCGCGTTGCGCCCATGGCCGGCTCACGCCGCGGTCCGTGTTGCTCCTCGAACCCCGCAGCGTG
>JANLOU010000142.1:0-6038 GCA_031366735.1 Candidatus Eiseniibacteriota bacterium | reverse complement strand
GACAATGTCGCGATCGCCGCGCATCAGCATCACACCGCGGGCCTGTGGGACGCGCTGCTGCGCACGGGCCGGTTCCAGAAAGACGAGGCCTCGCTGATGCAGCAGGCCGACGAGATGCTGGCCGTGCTGGGCCTGCGCGAGTGGGCCGATGCGCAGGCGACCGAGTTGCCGTACGGGCAGCAGCGTCGGCTCGAGATCGCGCGCGCACTGGCTGGTCGACCGCAATTGTTGTTGCTCGACGAGCCCGCGGCGGGCCTCAATCCTCAGGAGAGCGAGGACCTCATGCGGCTGATCCGCGAGATCCGTACGCGCTTCGGACTCACCATCCTGCTGATCGAGCACGACATGAAGGTGGTCATGGGGATCTGCGAGCGCATCGCGGTGCTCGACTATGGACTCAAGATCGCCGAGGGCACGCCAGCCGAGATCCGCGCGAACCCCAAGGTGATCGAGGCCTACCTGGGCGAAGAGGTGGCGCACGCATGAGCCAGCTCGTCGTCGAATCGCTCGACGTCTACTACGGCGCCGTGCATGCGCTCAAGGGTGTCTCCGTGCATGCGGAGGCCGGCGAGATCGTAACGCTGATCGGCGCGAATGGAGCGGGCAAGACCACGCTGCTGCGCAGTATCTCGGGGCTGGTGCCATCGCGCAGTGGGCGAGTGGTGTTCGAGGGCAGGGACATCACCAAGATGCCCGCGCACGAGATCGTGGGGTTGGGGATCTCGCAGAGCCCCGAGGGTCGCATGGTGTTCGCGAACCTCTCGGTCGAGGACAATCTCGAGCTGGGCGCCTATCGCCGCAAGGACGGCGCCGGCATCCGCCAGGATCGTGACGCCATGTATGCGCTGTTCCCGCGCCTGCTGGAACGGCGCAAGCAACTCTCGGGCACGCTCTCGGGCGGCGAGCAGCAGATGCTCGCGATCGCGCGCGCGCTGATGTCACGCCCGCGTCTGGTGCTGCTCGATGAGCCCTCGCTCGGGATCGCGCCGTTGCTGGTGCGTGACATCTTCAAGAACATTGTCGAGATCAACCGCCGCGGCGTGACCGTGGTGCTGGTCGAGCAGAACGCGCATATGGCACTGGGCATCGCCCAGCGTGGCTATGTGCTGGAGACCGGCACCGTCGTGCTCGAGGACGCCGCACAGAAGTTGTTGGTCAACGACGATGTCCGCAAGGCTTACCTGGGCGGTTGATCGGGGCAGAGGATCGCCTCCCGGTCCCGTGCGTTTCTGCACGCTTGTCGCGGCATGGCCGCACCTCGCGCTCGGTCGTGCCCCGTAACTGACTGCGAGTGCGTTCAGCGAGCTGGACGGCGTCGCGGGCACCACTCTTGCAGCCCCATCGATCCGGGCTTGGCGACAGAACACCAGCGCGACCCTCGCGCGCGGAACCGAGCCCCCCTTGGAATCGTGGACATGGATACGGGCTGCGCTCCGCGTGGCCCCCGGTCAGGTGCGCGGTGTCCGGATGGAGTGCGAACGAGCGCATTCCTACCCCCGACGATGGCGCGTTGCTTCGCTGCGCGAACTTCGTCACCGGCCCGCGCCCTTTTGCTCCCTGTGAGCTAGCATGCAGCCCATGCCTGATACCCGCCTGCGTGCACTGCCCTCGGTCGACCGCGTTCTCCAGTTGGCCGCCGTTGCCGAAGCGCTCCGCGACCTGCCGCGCACCGTTGTGATCGAGGCGGTGCGCGCGGAGTTGGCCGAGGCGCGCGCCGCGATGCGGGGCGCCAAGCGTGCCGCGCCACCGGAACACGCCGCGCTCGCTGCGCGGATCGCCGCCCGTGCCTGCGCTGCGGCACGGCCGCAGTTGGTGCGGGTGCTCAATGCCACAGGAGTCGTGCTGCACACCAACCTCGGACGCGCGCCGTTGGCCGAGTCGGCGCGGCGCGCCGTGGCCGAAGTCGCTGCGGGGTACAGTTCGTTGGAATACGATCTGGCCGCGGGCAAGCGGGGCGATCGGGGCACCGGAGTCGAGCGCTGGCTGCGACGCCTGACGGGCGCCGAGGCGGCGCTTGCGGTCAATAACGGCGCGGCGGCCGTGATGGTGGTGCTCTCGGCCGTGGCCACGGGGCAGAAGGTGCTGGTCTCGCGGGGTGAGTTGGTGGAGATCGGGGGCAGCTTCCGTGTACCCGAGATCATGGAGAAGAGCGGCGCGGTGCTCGTCGAGGTGGGCGCCACCAATCGCACGCATCTGCGCGACTACGAGCGGGCGTTCGAGCGCCACGAGGGCATCGCCGCGATCCTGCGCGTGCACCCGAGCAACTTCCGCATCCAGGGCTTCACCGCGCGCCCCGAACTATCGGAGCTCGCCAAGCTCGCGCACAAGCGTCGCGTGGCATTGATCGAGGATCTGGGCAGTGGCGCGCTGGTGGATATGGCCGCGTATGGCTTGGAGCACGAGCCCACGGTGGCCGAGAGCCTTGCCGCCGGCGTCGACCTGGTGACCTGCTCGGGCGATAAACTGCTCGGCGGCGCGCAGGCCGGCCTGGTGCTGGGCACCAAGCGTTGGGTGCAGAAGGTGCGCAAGGACCCGTTCGCGCGCGCCATGCGCGTGGACAAGCTGGCGCTCGCCGCGCTCGAAGCCACGCTCGCGCTGTATGCCGATCCCCTGCGGGCTGCCGAGCAGATCCCCACGCTGGTGGCCCTGCGCGCCTCGCGCGAAACTTTGTTGGAACGCGCCGGGCGCCTGTCGCAGGAGCTGCTCGGAAGGCTGCCCGGGTTGCAGACGCGGATCATCGAAGGCCATGGCGAAGTTGGAGGCGGCTCGATGCCGCTGCAGAAGTTGCAGGGCCCGATCGTCGAGCTCTCGCACCCCACGCTCGGCGCTGCCGAGCTGGAACGCCGTGCCCGCGCGGCGAGCCCGCCCATCCTGGGCACCGTCCGGGCCGACCGATTCCGACTCGACCCGCGCACGCTGACCGAGGCCGAGGTGGGGATGCTCGCGATCGCGCTGGCGAAGGCGCTGGGTACCGACGCCTAGTGCCATCCCGCCATTCCATGCCATCCACGCGGAAGGGAAGTGCCCGTTGAGCCAGTTGAAGTTTCCCCATGTGATCGAGACCGAAGCAGGGCCCCTCACGCTGCTCGACCTGGGCGAGAGCACGCATGCGGCGCTGCAGCGCTGGCCCAAGGGCACCCGTGAGTTCGATCAGGATGGCGAGCGCATGGTCGGCTTGGTGGTCGAGGACGAGGACGGTTCGATCGACGGGTTGCGCGCGGTGTACGGCCACCACGAGCAGGAGGAGGACGCCGAACGCATCCTGTTCATGCAGTTCGTGTTGCTTCCCGGTGTGGCGCGACGATTCCTCCAGCATGGCTTTCGCGGGCTCCTGATGCCGTGCGTGCACCTGGAGAAGATGCCCGAAGGCCACTACGAGAGCGGCCAACTGATGATCGCGAGCTCGGATGCCGAGAGCGAGGCGGGGCTGGCGTGCGACCCGATCCCGGATTTCGAGGCGTCCTTCGGGCCGGGTGGCACCAATCAATTGCTCACCTACATGCGAGACGCCGGCTTGGTGTGGAACGAGGCGGGCCTGCCCTCGCTGGAGTTGACCGAACTGGAGCCCGCTTCGTGCGATGTCTGGGGCCCGTTCCTGTCGGGTCTGCTGATCGTCGATGATCGCGTCGTGCTCACGCGCGACCTGGTCGACGAACAGGATCCGTTCCTGGCCGAGATGGTGCGCGCCGGGTTCGACCATGTGGAATACGCCCGCGTCGTGTTCGTCCGCACGACCGATCAGCCCGAGGACGACGAAGCGGACGAGGACGCGGGCGAGGACGACGGCCTGCCCAACTGACCCTTGGCACAGGTCGGGGCCGGGCGCGCTCCGTCGCGGCGTCCGCTCCCCTCGCCGGAACTCTTCGTTGACCCTCACCGCCCCGCGCCATTACTGTGTGCGCCAGCGACACCCCACCCGCCTGCCGGTGTGGGGAACGCCCTAAGAGACAGTGCTCACTCATCTTGCTACGACACCGAGGTCTCGGAACTCGGACATCGACTCGCCGGCCGACCGCCGGCGTGAGGTGGTCGGAGGGCTTCGTCCGTCCCGATCGCTTGGAGAAATCACGGATGTTCCTCCATAAGCTAGAGATCCAGGGGTTCAAGTCGTTCGTCGACAAGACGGACATGCGCTTCGGCGACGGCATCACGGGCGTGATCGGCCCCAATGGTTGCGGCAAGACCAATGTCTCGGATGCCATCCGCTGGGTACTGGGCGAGCAGAGCGCCAAGCAGTTGCGCGGTGACACCATGGAGGATGTGATCTTCAACGGGTGCCCCTCGCGCAAGCCGCTGGGCATGGCCGAAGTCCATCTGACATTCAACAACGACAAGGGCCTGCTGCCGACCGAGTTCTCCGAAGTCACGATCTCGCGGCGCGTGTTCCGCTCGGGCATGAGCGAGTACTTCCTCAACAAGACCCCGTGCCGCCTCAAGGACATCCGCGACCTCTTCTTCGATACCGGGATGGGCTCGAACGCCTACTCGGTGATCGAGCGATCGATGGTCGACAACATCCTCTCGGACAACACCGGCCACCGCCGCTTCCTGTTCGAGGAAGCCTCCGGCATCACCAAGTACAAGCAGCGCAAGAAAGAGGCCCTCAATAAGCTGGACGCCACCGAGGGAGACCTGACGCGCCTGAACGACATCGTGTTCGAGATCGAACGCGAGTTGCGCTCGCTCGCGCGCCAGGTCGGCAAGGCCCGCCGCTATCAGCGCCTGCGTGACGATGTCCGCGATATCGATCTGGCCCTGACCGCGCACACCATCCAAGCCCTGCGTGAGCGCGAGGTGAAGGCCAAGGACGATCATCAGGAAGAAGCCGTGCGGCGCGAAGGCGTCACCGCGCAGCTCGACCTGCTCGAGGCGCAACTGAACGACCAGAAGCTGGCGCTGCTCGAGTTGGAGCGCGAACTGGGCACCGCGCAGGGCGGACTCAAGGACCGTGAGGAGGCGCGCGTCGCCGCGGAGCATCAGGTGGTGCTGCTGCAGGAACGCGCCGCGGGCCTGCTCAAGCGCGCCGAGGAGGCGAGCGGGGATGCCACGCGCATGCGCGAGCGCCTGCTCGAGACCGAAGCCCGCGAGCAGGAAGCGCAGACGCGGCTGGCCGAGACGCGGGCGTCGCGCGAGACCTCGCAGATCGAGGCCGAGACCAACGAGGCGGCGCTCAACGCGCTCGAGCAGACGCTCCGTTCCGGCCGGAGCAAGGCCGCGACCCACAAGCAGCTCTCGCTCGACCTGTTCTCGGTCGAGGCCGAGAAGAAGGGGAACTGCGAGCGCATCCGCTCGCGTCAGGTGGCGATCGGAGAGCGTCGCGCCTCCGCCGAGGAACGGCGTGAAGCGTTGCTCGAGCGTGCGGCGGACCTGGATCGCCTGTTGGTCGAGGGGGCCGAGCGCCGGGGCCAGCTCGAGGAGAGCGTCGAGGGTGCCAAGGGCGAACTCGCCGCGAGCGAGGACGCCATCCGCGCGGTGGATGCGCGCATCGTCGAGACCGATGCCGCCCTGTCCACGCTACGCCAGCAGACCGCGGGAGCCGATTCGCGCCTGGCGACGCTGCTCGAGCTCAAGAAGAACTTCGAGGGTTTGTCCGACGGCGTGAAAGCGCTGTTGGCCGGGGACGAGCGCCTGCCGGGCGTGATTGGCGTGGTGGCCGATGTGCTGCAGGTGCCGCAGCGTTTCGTGGATGCGCTCGAGGCCTCGCTCGGCGAAGCGGCTTCGTTCGTGCTGGTCGAGGACCGCGCCGCGATCGAGCCGGCCATCCAGTTGCTGCGCGGCCTGGAGAACGGCCGCGCCACGCTGGTGGACCTTTCCGCGCTGGGCGCCCCGTATGCCGTGGAGCTGCCCACGCACGCGGCCGTGCTCGGACGGGCCTCCGACCTGGTGCACTGCGACGAGCGCTATCGCGGCTTGGTGGATCGCCTGCTGGGCTCGGTGGTCGTGGTCGAATCGCGCGAGGCGGCCGCCGAACTGGCACACGCTTCCTCGGGCGGCATGCGGTTCGTGAGCCTCGATGGGGAAGTGTGGGAGCGCGGCCG
>JANLOU010000044.1:0-4324 GCA_031366735.1 Candidatus Eiseniibacteriota bacterium | reverse complement strand
AGAAGAACACCAGCGCCAGATCGATCGCGCCCTCACCCAGGGTCTCGCGCACTGTGCGCGCCGCTTCACCGGCCGCCAGCGCGGCGTCCGGGAGCTGCGACTGGGCGCACGCCCACTTCATGCTGCTGCGCTCGGAGTGCGTTTCGGGAGGCATCGGGTGGACTCAGACCCCGCGCAGGATCTCGCGCGCAATCACCATGCGTTGGATCTCGCTCGTGCCCTCACCGATCTCCATGAGCTTCACATCCCGATGCATGCGTTCGACGGGGATGTCGCGGCAGTAGCCGATGCCGCCGTGGATCTGGATGGCCTTGTCGGTCACCCAGTTGCCCATCTCGCTCGCGAACAGCTTGGCCATGGAGGCTTCCTTCGTGAACTCCAGCCCCGCGTCCTTGAGTTGCGCCGCGTGGTACACCAGATGGCGCGCAGCTTCGATCTTGAGCGCCATGTCGGCGAGCATGAACTGAATGGCCTGGAAGTTCGCGATGGGCTGGCCGAACTGCTCCCGGACCTTGGCGAATCGCAGCGAATGCTCATACGCCCCCTGCGCCACTCCCAGCGCGAGCGCGCCGATCGAGATGCGTCCGCCGGTCAGCGTCTTCATGAACGCCTTGAATCCACTGGTCGTGTCACCCAGAAGGTTCTCCTCGGTGACGAACACATCCTCGAACACGACCTCGACCGTGTCGGAGCCGCGGAGCCCCATCTTCTTCTCCTTCTTGCCCACGCGGAAGCCCGGCGTCGCCGTCGGCATGATGAATGCCGAGATCCCATTGGCGCCGCGCGAAGGAGCGGTGACCGCGGTGAAAGTGATGTACTGCGCATAGCTCGCGTTCGTGATGTAGATCTTGGACCCGTTCACGCGCCAACCGCCCTCGACCGCGAGGGCGCGCGTCTGCGTGCCCGCGGCGTCGGAACCCGCACTGGGTTCGGTCAGGCCGAACGCCCCGAGCGCCTCGCCCTTGGCCATCGGCACCAGGTACTTGAGCTTCTGCGCTTCGCTCCCATTGGCGTACACCGGGCCGCATCCCAGCGAGACATGCGCCGCGAGCGTGATCGCGGTGGAGGCGCACACGCGCGCCACCTCTTCCACGGCGATCGCGTACGCGAGCGTGTCCATGCCGGCACCGCCGTACTTCTCGGGATAGGGCAAACCCAGCAGGCCCAACTCCGCCATCTGTTTCACGGCCTCGTGGGGGAAAGTCTCGGTCTCGTCCAGCTCACGCGCGCGCGGTGCGACCACTTCTTCGGCAAAGCGGCGCACCATGTCGCGGACCTGATGGTGTTCTTCCTTCAGCATCAACATGCGGAACGGCTCCGATGCAAGTTCGGGGGCGTGACGCTCCTGTGGCCCGCGGCGGCCATGGGAACACGGGATGAGCCTGACAATGAGCCCTGAGAATCTACCTGAAAGCCGCGCTGCAGGCGTAGCGACCCGTCCATGCGCGAGCCATGCTTCAGTGCGCCACGGAATCCAGTCCAGTGGCGCGTTCGGCGGCCACGCCATTCACATCCATGGCCCGCTGGACCACGCTCGCGCCCGGTAAAGTGGAGCGCGCGAGGACGGTATCGCGCTCCGCCTCGGTCAGCGTCGAGGCTGGCTTGTGGTCCCTGGCCGCGCATCCGACCCACACCAGCGCACTCGCGCCCAGCGCCAGCAGGAACCTCGAGCCCCGCGCGCTCATCGTCCGGACACCGCGCGCTTGACGCCTTCGCCGAGGAACGCGTGGTCCTGTTCGCGCAGTTCGCCAGCTTGCTGGTGCAGGAGTTCGAGCGCTAACAATCCGGTCGCACGGCCAGCGGCGGACCACGGGTAATCATAGCCGCCCGAGCTCACGCGATCGCCCACTCCATCAATCGCCGCGGGATCCGGGAACACGAGCCCGAAATGCACCGGGATCGGGCGGGCATCCGCTTTCACCGCCTCGGGCGAGAGCAGCAGGAAGACCACGGTGAGGCCGCGGGTCGCGCGACCGAGCGTGCCGGCATTGCGACGCAGCGCGGGCTCGCCCTTCTTCACCTTCGGGCGGGCGGGCAGCACCACGGGCGGCGTGCCCAGGACCAGTTGGAGCACCCACGCGTCTGCACTCGGGGAACCCTCGAGCAGACGGAACCGGTTCAGCGTCTGTGCGCCTTCGACCACTTCATGGTCGCGCGCGCCCGCTGCTTCAAGCGCGAATGCATCCTCGGCGAAAGTCATCTGGAATGCTTCGAGGAATGCGGCGCGGGCCGCGGGCTCCTTGGGCAGCCCCTCGAGCGTGCTCATCTGCACGAAGCGCGGATTGCCGGGCGCTGCGGGCGTCGCGCCGGGCATGCCGGCGAATGCGGGAACTGCGAGGGTCAGGAGACCAATGAGTGGCAGCGACAGTCGGCGCATACGATGGATCCTCCTCGGGGGCTGTCACTATCATCGGCCGCTCCGGGCCGGCGTTCAAGCAGAGTCGTCCACGAGCGCCTCGCTGAGCGCGAAACGGGCTCCAAGCGCCCGCGCGCGCTCCAGCAACTCGGGTGGCACACTGCCAATTGTGTTGTCCGCGTGTTGCCACGCCAGGGTCTCCTCCCAGCGTGCGCCCACCCACTTGAGGAACCCCCGCACGCTGCGTTCGGCAAGGTCGTAGCGGTGCGCGCTGCTGCAGGCCGTGACGAAAGCGGCGCGGCGCGTCCGCTTCCAGCGCGGCACCAACGCCTCGCTGCCATCGCCCAGCGTCACGAGTGGCGTGACACAGTTGCAGCGATCGATCAACAACTTGAGCGGCCCGCTCACGGTATCGAAGTAGATCGGCGAACCCACGACCACGGCATGTGCGGCTTCGAGCGCCGCGTACACCGCATCCATGTCATCGCGGATCACGCAATAGCCCGGCGTCGCGTCGGGACCGCACGCGATACAGTGGCCGATCGTCATGGCGTGCGGCGTGAACATCTGCACCTCACCACCCGCGCCCGCGAATCCTTCACCCACCGCCTCGAGCAGTCGATGCACACTACTGCCGCTGCGAGGACTGCCGTTGAGCAGCACCAAGGTGCGCGCCATGGCGTTATCGCCTCACGGCCCAGACGAGCGTGGTGGCGCCCGCCCGCTTGACGATCGGCAGTGCCTCGGCCAGGCGCTCGGCCGCCAGCCCCAGCGTGAGCAGTGGATCGGGCAGCGTCTTCATGACCCAGAGGAAGCTGCGCGAACCCTGCACTTGGAACCCTTCACGCTCGAGTCCACTGCGCAGTTCGGCCGGCGTGAGCGGATGGTGGTAGCGATAGGGGTGATAGGCGCTCAGGTCGTCGGTCGCCTCGGGGAAGCAAGAACTGGGCAGTGCGTGCCGCAGCCACGGCCACCGCACCGCCACCCGCTTCACCGCCTCGATCGGCGAATCCGGATTCGGCGTGGAGATGGCCACACGCCCGCCCGGCTTGACCACGCGCGCGATCTCGGCGAACACCGCCGGACGATCGGGGCGGAACACATGTTCCATCATCTCGACCGAGACGGCGCGATCGAAGCTGGCGTCGGGGAACGGCAAACGCTTGGCGTTGGCGAGCGCGAGTCCCAGGCGAGCACCCTCGGGCAAGGAGCGTCGCGCCCATTCCAACTGGTCCATGCCCAGATCGATGCCCGCCACCTCGCAGCCGCGTTCGCGCGCCCAGTGCGTGCCGTAGGCCCAGCCGCAGCCCAGATCGAGCACGCGCTGGCCGCGTTGCAGATCCGCATGCTCGAGCACCTCGCGGAAGCGTCGCACCATCATGTGATGACGCGCGCGCGAGCCCAGGTACCAGTGTTCGACCAGATAGGGCAGGCCCGGACCGGGGGGGATCGCCAGCGGCGGTTCGGGCCAGTGCGTCATGGGACGAGCGGCGCGCCTAGCGGCGGCGGCCGGCCTTCTTCTTGGCAGGCGCCGCTTTGCTGGCCGCTTGCTTCGTCGCCTTCGGCTTCACCGGAACGGACTTCCCGCCCGACTTCCGCACGGCCTTCTTCACGGCCTTCTTCACCAGCTTCTTGACGGCTGCCGCCGGCTTGGCCGGAGCTCGTTTCTGCTTCGCAGGCTTGGCGGCCGGGACCGGCGCCGCGGCCCGCGCGGGCTTCGGGGTGTGCTGCGCCATCGCCTCGGACCCCACGACATGTACCGGCCGACTCGGCGGTGGAGGCAAGGGCGGCAGCGCATCGGCCCCATAGCGATCGGAGTACCAGGCACGGATGTAGGTGATGATGTCGCCCGTGTTGGTGCCCGGTCCGAACAAGCGCCCGACCCCTTGCTGCATCAACGCCTGCACATCGTCGGCGGGAATGATGCCTCCGCCGGTGAGCAACTTGTCGCCGATGCCGCCGCTGTCC
>JANLOU010000039.1:0-2054 GCA_031366735.1 Candidatus Eiseniibacteriota bacterium | reverse complement strand
GAGCCATCGAGGCGCGCGGCTGCAGTTGCGAGCAGGGGTGGGCTATCTTTCCAACCATGAACGACTCCGAGAGCATCCCGAATCCGCACCCATCGCGTGCCCGCGCGCGTTGGGTGCGGCTCTGGTACACGGTCGCGCTCTCGGTGCTCTCGGTGCTCGCGGGCTTCCTCGTGGGCTGGGGCGAGCCTGTGCTGCCCCTGATGCTGGCACGCGCCCTGGTCATCGGGCTCACCGCGCTGGGCATGTTCGTGGCACCATGGGCTGCGCTCGCATCACTCGTGCGAGAGAAAGAGGCATTCGCGCGCGAGCAGGCACTGGAGTTCGAGCTGATACGCAGCGAGCTGGAGCGCCGCGCCACCGATGCAAGGCTCAAGCTGCTTCAATCGCAGGTGTCGCCGCACTTCCTGTTCAACACGCTCGCCAACGTGCAAGCGCTGGTGGACTGCGACCCCGCCGCGAACGGGCTGCGTTGCCCGCCCATGACTCTGTTGACGCTGGTCGAGAACGCCGTTCGGCATGGGCTCGATCCCAGTGAAGAGGGGGGTTCGGTGCGGGTGGCTGACACGGGCGTGGGGTTGGCCGCTGGCGGCGACTCGCGCGGAACGTGGCTCGCGACATTGCGAGAGCGCCTGCAGCTCACGTTCGGCGGCGATGCCACCGTGACCCTGCGTGCCGGCGAGCCGCGGGGAACGTTGGCCGAACTGGACTTCCCGGCGGAAGAGGCCACACGCGCGCTGGCCGGAGTTGGCATGCTGCTCTGCCTGTCGCACTTCGTGGGCATCACGCTCCCCGTGTTCGCCGGCTACCGAATGCCGTTCCCGATGTTCTTCGGCGCACCGCTCAGCCTGGCGATCCTGGCGTTGGCGGGATGGGCCATGGTGCGTGGGTTGGGGGAGGGTAGCGCGGCAGCGCATTGTGGGGATGCGCGGGGAGGGCAGGAGTTTCCTGACTGGCTCCGCGCGATCGTGATGGAGTTGATCCATCCATGAGCGCCCATCACGCCAATCTGACGGCTGGCCGTTGGCACTCGATGTCGTTGGTGGAACAACTCGGCAATGCCGGCAGCGAGGTCTCGCGTGCCCTGAGAGTGCGCGCGGGCACATTTGCCTTGTGTGTCTCGCCGAGCCATCGCAGACTATACGGATAGACCACTGCTGATTAACTGCAAGCGAAGCTGGAATCCCCCGCAGGCTCGTGCCCGCGTGCAGACATGAAGACATTAATTGTGTCTCCGGCCCACGTTCGCAATCCCCCGTAGCAGCGCAGGCTCCGATGTCCGATGCCATCCCAGGAGTCTCGCATGCGCCGCCGTCCTGACTTTTCCGTGCTGCTCGTTCTGGCACTTGTCCCTGCTTCTTCCTCCGTTCCACGAGTTGCGCACGCGGCGTGGGCGGTCGATGGCGGCGCCGTAGTCCTCCTCGCCCAGCCTCAGACGCAACCGGTGCTGGCCGCTGACCCGACGGGCGGTGTCTTCTTCGGCTGGGTCGATGCGCGCTCGGGCTACAATACGGATATCAATGCGGCGCACTGGAGCAGTTCCGGTTCGACCGTGAGTGGTTGGACCTCGAGCGGTGACGCTCTGACATTCGTGACGTGTCAGAAATACGATCCTGCTGCGGTGCCGGACGGTACGGGTGGCGCGCTCTTCACTTGGTCGGATGACCGGTGCGCCGGGTACCGCAACATCTATGCCCGCCGAGTGGCTTCCAGTGGTGTCTCCGCAGCGGGCTGGGCCAACAATGGTGTGCGGTTGGCGACGAGCAATGCCACTCAATCAACGCCCGCGATTGCGCCCGACGGTGCGGGCGGGGCGTTCGTGGCGTGGCAGGACATGCGGGGCGCCGACGCGGACATCTATCTGCAGCATGTGGATGGCGCAGGCGCCGTGGTGGCCGGCTGGCCCGCGGCGGGACTCGGCATCGCGGTGGGCAGCGGTGCGCAAGTGGCGCCGAGTGTGATTGGTGACGGCGCGGGCGGTGTGTTCGTTACCTGGCAGGACCGGCGCGCGGGCCACGATGCCATCTACCTGCAGTACGTGACCGGCGCTGGCGCTG
>JANLOU010000034.1:0-6812 GCA_031366735.1 Candidatus Eiseniibacteriota bacterium | reverse complement strand
TCGTGGTGCCCAGATCGATTCCGATGACCTTACCCATGGGACTTTCCTCTTTTCATGATGGAAGGCCACGCCCGCCAGATGGCAGGCGTGGCCAGATGTCGCGTCAAGAATGAACGCAGGTGTCAGCCAATCTTGATCTGGATTTCGCGCGCCTTGGCCACCTCGGCCTTGGGCACGGTGACTTCGAGAACACCATCGCGATAGACTGCCGTGACCGCGTCGCCCTGCACCGGAGTGTCGAAGGTGAAGCGGCGCTCGAACGCCCCGAAGGCGCGCTCCATGCGACGCAGATTGCCTTCACTGACCGGAGCCGAGTGCTTGCGTTCGCCGCGCAGGGTCAGGGTGTCAGCCTCGAGGCTGACCCTGACATCCTCGGACTTCAGCCCCGGCAGGTCCGCGCGGAACACGAAGGCCTCGTTGGACTCCTCGATGTCCACCGCGGGCGTGAGCATGTCGGTCGGATTACCGTGGTTCGGCGCCAGCACGCTCTGGAACAGACGATCCACTTCGCCTTGGAAGCTGTCGAGGTTCTGCGAACGGTACGCGGGATTCCAACGGATCAACTTCATGGCATCCTCCCGTGAGAAGTGTTTTCTATAGGACTTCGCGAGGCGCGGGTCGCGCTCGCAGTGGTCGCTAGGGTCATCTATTGCAGACAGCGTGCCACGGCCGTTCTCCGCGGCAAGTGCTTGTCTCCCATTGCAGGCGGACCAGTAACCCAACCCCCCGCCCGGAAAACCGTCCCAGCGTGGAACAATCGCGCGTCCATGGTTGGAACAGTTGTTCCGCATCGGAACATGTCTTCGCGGACACCGTCGTGCAGCGTTCGACGACCTCTGCTAGCGTCGCGCGGACATGCGCATCGCCACTTTCCTCCCGCACGTGGGTGTCTTCGGCGGAGTCCGCCGCTTCCTGGAACTCGGCAACGAGTGGGTCGCCCTGGGGCACGAAGTCACGCTCTACCATCCGGACGGCACGCCGCCAGCCTGGCTGCCCTATCACGGGCGCGTGGCTCCTCTGTCCGAGGCGGCAGGCGCATCGTCGGATGTCGCGATCGGCGCGGACCCCCATACCTATGCCAACTTCCGCTCGCACCCCTCGGCCGTGCATCTTTACTATTGCGTCATCGAAGGGGATCCCGGACTCGAGCAGGCCATCGCCGACCCCGGCGTGACGCTTGCCGCCAACTCGCACGCCCTGCTGCGGCAAGTGGCCCGCCGGGCACGCCGCCATGTCGTGGACGGCGTGGGCGGCATCCGGACGACGCAGTTCCACCCTGTCCCCGCCGAGCGTGCCGCGACGCCATTGCGCGTGCTGGTGAACGGACGCCGCTCCCGCCGCAAGAAGGGCACCGACCTGATCCTGCGCTCGCTCGCCGCACTCGGGGCCGAAGTCCCGCCCTTCGAGATCGTGCTGTTCGACAGCGTGGACGCGCATAATCGTCAGGATCCACGCGACGGTGCCGCGCTCCCGGGCAACGCGCGGTTCGTGTTGGGCCCCACCCAGGACGAACTGGCCAGACTCTATCAATCTGCCCACCTGTTCGTGGCGGCTGAGCGCAAGGCAGGCTGGTGCAACACCGCGCTCGAAGCACTTGCGAGCGGCTGTGCGGTGGTGTGCACTCGGAGCGGCACGCGCGACTTCGCGGTGCATGAGCACAACGCGCTTGTGGCGTGGCGACACGAGTGGTTCCTGCGCCGCGCCATCCGCCGAGTGATGCGGGATGAGGCGTTACGGACCCGACTCTCGGCCGCCGGCCCCGCCAGTGCAGAGCCGTGGGCCTGGCCCGCGCTTGCGCGCAAGCTGTTGGCCCAACTCGAGGCTCCCGCGAGTCAGCGCGTGGGCAGGTAGCCGGACTTCTCCATCGGCACGACCAGCTCATCCTTCGTGTAGATGAAGGCGTCACGGTTGTAATCCGAGAGTTCGTAATCCTTCTCGAGGAAGATCGCATCCTCCGGGCAGGCCTCTTCGCACATCCCGCAGAAGATGCAACGCAGCATGTTGATCTCGTAGCGCTCGGCGTACCGTTCGCCATGCGAGACCGGCGCGGCCGGATCGTTCTCGGCCGCTTTCACGAAGATGGCATCCGCCGGGCAGGCAACGGCGCAAAGTTCGCAACCTACGCACCGCTCGAGCCCATCCTCGTGCCGCGTCAGGATGTGCAGCCCACGGAAGCGCGGGAACATCTCGAGTTTCTCGTCCGGGTACTGGACGGTGTAGGGCTTCTTGAACATGTTCCCGAGCGTGACGCCGAGCCCGGTGGCCAATTCCTTCAACATGCGCGCTCCCTCGGAGGTGATGTCCGGTGCGACGGATACATTCCGAATGTAATCGGCACGCGCGGACCGCGCAAGCCGGGCGGGGGGCCCGCGAGCACGGGGCATCTGCTCCTCTGCGCTGACACGATCCCTACAACCGCGGCAGTGTGATGCCCGTCTGATGCTGGTACTTGCCGCCCCGGTCGCCGTACGAGACCTCGCAGACCTCGTCCGCTTGGAAGAACAGCACCTGGGCAAGGCCCTCGTTCGCATAGATCTTGGCGGGCAGAGGCGTGGTGTTGCTGATCTCCAGCGTCACATGCCCTTCCCACTCGGGCTCGAATGGCGTCACATTGGTGATGATGCCGCAGCGCGCGTAGGTGCTCTTGCCAACGCACACGCACAGGACGTTGCGTGGCACGCGGAAGTACTCGACCGTCCGCGCGAGCGCGAAGGAGTTGGGCGGCACGATGCAGACATCGCCCTTCACGTCGACCATGTTGCGCGGATCGAGATGCTTGGGGTCGACAACGGTCGAGTTCACGTTCGTGAAGATCTTGAACTCATCCGCGACGCGCACATCGTAGCCGTAGCTCGACAGCCCATACGAGATCACCCCTTGACGAACGAGCTTCTCCTCGAAGGGTTCGATCATGCGATGCTCGCTGCACATCTTCCGGATCCAGTGGTCTGGCATGATGCTCATGAGGATCTCCTGGTCAGAATCGCCCGAGCGTGCGCACCGCGTGCACCAGCTCGGGCAACAACAGTTCGGTCAATGCCAGTTCCACCGCTGCGGTGGAGCCCGGCAGCAGGATCAACAATCTCCCCCGTGCCACCCCCGCCTCGGCGCGCGAGAACCATGCCGCGGCCCCCACCTGCTTCACCGAGCGTGCACGGAACTGCTCGCCGAAGCCCGTCAGGGTCTTCTGGTACAGGGAGGCGAGCGCCTCGGGCGTGACATCGCGTGGTGCCATGCCAGTGCCGCCGGTGACCAGCACCACATCGGTGTCCTTGCGCCGCAATAGGCTCGAGGCCGCGGCGCGAATGGCGCGACGCTCATCGCGCGACCATGCGCGACGCGTCACCAGATGCCCGGCGCGCTCCAGCAGTTCGTGCATGCGCGCGCCGCTGCGGTCGTCTTCGCCCCGCCGGGTGTCGCTCACCGTGAGGATGGCGCAACCCACCGGGCGGGGCGCCACCAAACGATTCGAGTGTGCGAGCGGACGGACCGCTACCTTTCGGGCCGGGCTCATGCCATCGCCTCCACCAGCGTCTCGATCGAGCCGGGCGTGATCGCGAAGCGCTCCATCCACGGGTCCGCCTCGGCCAGCCGGTGTTCGGCCATTTCGTCCTGCGCCGGTTCCCACGCGCCGCCGGGCGTGGCGCCGGACCGCGCGGCGAGTTCAGTGAGTTCGCCGAGCGACCAGACCTGGGGACCTGCCACTTCGAACCAGCCGCTCCATGCTCGCTCCTCGGCGAGCGCGCGCACCAGCGTTTCGAGCGCATCGGACTCGAGCACCGGGTTGAGCAATAGGCGCCCCCCCCGCGGCAGGGACGGCCGGGATGCCAGCTTTCGCCAGAGCGGTGACGCGCGCCCCAGCAGGGGCGAGAAGCGCAGCGTCAGGGTTGGGGCTCCGCCCTTTCGCACATGTTCCTCGAGGCGCCACAACCGCTGCAGGGTCGCCGCCTTGGCATCGGGGTGCGCTCCCAAGCGGCTCAGCACGAGCACGCGAAAGGGTCGGGCGCCCAGCGCCCGCACGAGACCCGCGAAGTCGAACACGAATGCCCCGGTCCCCACCGCCAGCGTGACGGGCGAATCGCCAGCAGGCAGCGCATCGGTGCCCTCGAGCACGCTTTCGCCCAGCCCACGGAGCGCGGCAAGGAGCCGGTCGAACGGCGCTTCGAGTGGCCCCGGGGTCACGATCACGCTGGGTCCCCCAGTGCGAGCGCGAGCTGACGACGGTGGGACAGGTCATGCTCGACCCACGAGCGCACCATGAGGCCGAGCGGGAACGCGCCCCGCACCGAATGCACACCGACACGCGCCCAGTCCGCGGGACCCAGCAGCGAGAGCGCGGTCACCAGGCGCTCACGCGCCGCACGCCACTGCCCCAACACCGCTGCGGCATCGAGTTCGGCATAGGCCGCGATGCGCTCGGGCCCCAGTAGGTCGAAATCGGCGATGGCGGCGAGCGGCTCGGTGAGCATGGCCTGCAAGCGCGGCAGGTACACGGCCTCGTCGCCATCGCGCAAGTGCGCCAACACCGTGAGCGCGCTCCAGCGCCCGACTCCCGGGTGGATGGCGAATCGCTCGGCGCCATGGAACTCCAGTTTCTCCGCGACGAACTCCGGCGACTCGGACAAGAGCGCCAGAGCCTGCCCCCATTCGGCGTGACTCATCGGCCCATGCGCGATGGCAGTCACCCCCACTGCGCTGTCCGCCGCGGGGAATGGCTGCGCGAAGCCTTTGCGCACATAGGCCCGCGAGAGTTCGACATAGTGTCGGGAGCCGGCCCGGATCGCGTCTCGATGCGCATCGCTCACCGGGCCCATGATGCGGGCGGGCGAGCCCAGCGCGAGCGAACCGGGCGGGATCACCTGATGCTCCTTCACCAGCGCCCCGGCGCCGATGAGTGAGCCCGCCCCGATCCGCGCGCCCGAGAGGATGATCGCTCCCATGCCGATCAGGCTGTCAGCCTCGATCACACAGCCATGCACGATGGCGCGGTGCCCCACGGTCACGCGCGGCCCAATGAGCGTGGGGAACCCTTTGTCCACATGGACGGTGGAGTTGTCCTGCACATTGCTGTCCTCGCCCACCTCGATCGCGGCACTATCGCCCCGAATCACGGTGTTGAACCAGATGCTCGCGCGCGCGCCGAGCGTGACCTCGCCCACCACCACCGCGCCGGGCGCAATGAAAGCGGTGGGGTCGAACCGCAAACGCGCGGGCCAGTCCCGATGGCGATCGCTCATCGCTGGCCCGCGGCCGCGCCGACGAACGGATTGTGCGCCCGCTCTTCCCCGATCGTGGTGCTCGGCCCGTGGCCAGGGTGACAAACGGTGTCATTCGGCAGCGTGAACAACCGCTCGTGCACACTGCGTCGCAGCACCTCGAACGAGCCACCGGGCAGGTCGGTGCGACCGACCGAGCCGGCGAACAGGACATCGCCCACCCACACCTGCCCCGCATGTCGGAACGCGCAATGCCCCGGGGAGTGACCCGGCGTGAGGATGACCTCGACCGACTCCTGCCCGATCGCGATGCGCTCGCCGTCGGTGAGCCAGTGTCCGACCTCCGCCGCGACCGCGGGCGGGAAGCCGAACATGCTGCCCTGCGCTGCGAGTGCCGCCAGCAGGGGCTGCTCGTCGGGATGGAGCGCGTACACGCCGCCCACCGCCTGCTGAAGTGCGCGCACACCCGCCGCGTGGTCGTAATGCGCATGGGTCCCAAGGATCCACTGGACCGTCAGGCCCTCGCGCTTCACGAACGCGGCCAGTACCTCGGGTTCGAAGCCCGCATCGACCACCGCCGCCTCGCGCGTGGCAGCATCCGCGAGCACATAGTAGTGGTTATCGAGCGGCCCCAGCGGGATGTTGAATGCGAGCAGGCTCATGGTCAGATCACATTCGCTTCGACGATCGACTTATGTTCGGCGAAGCGTTCCAGCCGCATCTCGGACAGCTCGATACTCGGCTTGCCATCCACGATCCACTCCGCCAACAGCTGCCCCACACCCGGCGCCTGCATGAAGCCGTGCCCGCTGAAACCATTGGCCAGCATGATTCCCTCCACCCCTCGCACCGGCCCAAGCACCGCGTTGTGGTCCGGGGTGGTCTCGTACAACCCCGCCCATCCGTTAACGATCTCGGCCGCTTCCAGCGCGGGCATGCGCATCATCGCGGGCTCCACCACCCGTTCCAGGAAGTCCCAGTTGGTGCTGGTGTCGAAGCTGGGCGCCTCGTCCTTGTCGGCAAGTCCCATCAGCATACCGCCGCTCTCGCGGTGCATGTACACGCCCGTTTTCATGTCGACGATCATCGGCAGCTTGTCGTGCACGAAGGGGAGCGCATTCGTGGTGAAGCAATGGCGCCGGTACGGCTGCACCGGCAGGTCGATCCCCGCCCAACGCGCGACAGCCGCAGCCCATGCTCCGGCGGCATTCACGATCATCGGACTGTCGATCTCCCCGGCCGAGGTCTTCACCCCGGTCACGCGGCTTCCCTCCAGCAGCAAGCCCGTCACTTCGACGCCGAAGCGGAATGACGCGCCCAGCTCGCGCGCGCGCCGCTCGTAAGCCTGCGTGATCTCGTGCGGATTGCCCAATCCATCCGTGCGGCAGAAGGTGGCGCCCAGCACACCCTCCATGGACAGCTCGGGCACGATCGCGCTCGCCTCGGATGGCGACAGGGTCTGCACGGGCAGCCCCAACCCGCGCTGCATCTCGGCCTGCGCCTGGAACATGTTCCAACGAGCTTCGTCCGACATCAGGAACAGGTAGCCCACTTGGAAGAAGACCTCGCCCTCACACGCCATCTCCTCGCGGAATC
>JANLOU010000010.1:0-6868 GCA_031366735.1 Candidatus Eiseniibacteriota bacterium | reverse complement strand
CGACAGCTGTATTTCTGGGTCATCGCCAGCCTCACGCATGAGTCGCCGTTCGCGTTCCGAGTGGGCAATCTCGCCACGCTGCTTGGGATCGTCGTGCTCCTGTGGGCGGTCGTGCGCCGACTGGCGGGGGAGCGGGCGGCGATCTTCGCGGCCGCTTTCGTGGCGTTGCACTACGCCGCCGATGTTCCGGTGCGCTGGGCTTGCGGCAGTCAGGAGTTGCTCTCGGTGCTGGGGGCGCTCGCGGCGCTGCTCCTGCACCTCCGTGGGCGCCGCAACTGGGCCGGCGTCGCGATGCTGTTCGCCGCATTGTCCAAGGAAGTCGTGCTGTTGACCCCGCTGATCGCGATCGTCGCGGACCGACGCGCGCTCGAACCCTGGTGGGCCTCGTTCAAGCGCGCCTGGCCGATGGCGGTGGCGGGCGTTGTGTGGGGACTCTGCTTCTTGCTGCTGCCGGCGCGGCGGGCTGCCCAAGGCGCTCAGGTTGCGTTCGACCCGGGGAACAATCCGCTCGCCGCGCTGGCGCATCTGGCGCAGGTGGTCGCGGGGCTGGAGTGGGTGCCCGGCCGATTCGGGGCCGTGGCGCAGGCCGGGGCCACATGGTTACCGGCGTCCGCGGCGATCATCGCGCTCGTGCTGGTCTGGCGGCTGCCCGGGCCAGCGCCGACGACATCCGCTGCGGCTTCGAGTAACAGCCATGCACTCGCGACCAGCTTGGTGTGGGTCGCGCTCGCGGTGGTTCCCATCATGGCCGTGACATCGCTGTGGAGCGCCTACTACTACTTGTTCGCCATGTGCGGCGTGGGCCTGTTGCTGGGAGTACTCATGGCGCGCGTGCCCGTGGCGATCGCCGCGACGGCGCTCGCATTGTTGGCGTTCGGCTCGGCGAACGGGCGCCACCAGCCGGACTTCGGCATGGGCCGCGATCCCTGGACCTCCGCGTCGCACATCAATGCGGCCTATATCGAGCGCTCGAACCGCGTGGCGGATGGGTATCTCCACTCGCTCCGCCGCGCACACCCCACGCTGCCTGCGGGCAGCACTCTGTTCTTCGGCGGGCTCGCCGGCAATGTCTCGTTCCAGCGTGGGGACGGGCCGCTATTGCGTTGGGCGTACCGCGACACGAGCCTCAAGAGTCACTACATGTACGGGTTCTCGCAGCAGACCGTGCGTCCCGGGCCCCTGTTCTTCTTCCTCGCCTCGGGCGACACGCTCCTGGAACTGGAGCCGGGCCCCGACCTGCTGTTGCGTGTCGCATTCGGGTTGGTGCTGAGCGACCATGCCGATGCGGCATCGGACGCACTCGACCTGGCCGAACAACGGCAGCTGTGGAGCCCGCGTTTGTCCTACTGGCGCGCGTGGACGCGCATGGCGCGCGGGGATTCCTCCGGGGCACGCCGCGATCTGGCGCGGGCGGGGTTCGCACCTGAGCCTGGGCCTGCGGGCGGACGCGAGGCGGTCCTCGCCCGACTCGCAGCCGGGGACACGCTGGGGGCGCGCGCCGCGGCGATCCAGGCCACGGGCCGCCACCCGCTCGATGCCGCGGGCCACGGCTTGGCGGCCGACCTGATGTTGATCTCCGACCGGAACGATCCCGACGCCGCGATCGAAGCATTCGCCGCGCGGGTGCTCGCTCCGGCGGATCCCACGGGTTGGTATCGCTGGGCAATGGTCCAGGCCGACCGCGATCGCCCGCTCGAAGCCTATGAATCGCTCCAGGCATCCCTGCGACTCGGCGGCCCGGCGGGGCAGAACGACGAACCGGCACGCCGACTCGCCGAGTCGATCAAGGCGGCGATCCCGCGCGGGACGATCGACCCCGAGCAGCGGCCCCGATAGGGTACCGGATCACTTCATCTCCCGGGATCCAGCCCTACCTCGTAAGGGTCGGAGAAGCCGCCGCGCCGCGCGATGATCGTTCCGCTGGCGCTCAAGTGCACCACGGCGCCCTCGGCCCGGGCCACCACATACGCTTCCCCGGTCGCGAAGTCGAGATCCACATCGCGCGGCTCACCCAGCCCGGTCACGCGGAACACTTCGAGCCGCGTGTCCGCGTCGATCACGATGACCTGGTTGCCCGCAGCGTCGGCGACCCACACGCGTCGGCGCCGCGAATCGATGGCGATGCCGAGCGGGCCAGCGCCCCCGCTGAGCGAGTCCAGCACCTGCGCAGCTTCATTGAGGCGATACACTCGTCCCAGCGCGAGGGAGGTGACCCAGACAAAGCGCGTCACGGAGTCGATGGCCACGCGGCTGGGCGCCGACACCGTGCCAAAGCTGAGTGGCGTTCCGTCGTTGCTATAGCGCCGCACTCGATTCCCGCCGGTCTCGCACACGAACAGCTCCCGCGTGTTGCCGTTCACGGCGGCGCCGCCGGGAGATTGCAACAGGTCGATGCGGCCGGGCGGGGCGGGCTGGCCGCTGGCGAAGTAGTGCCCCACCGCGCCCGCGTTATCGCTGATCCATGCGCTCGCGTTCGCGTTGTCGAGCGCGATCTGGAAAGGTCGGGTCAACCCGCCGATCTCGACCCCCTGCAGGAACACCGGATCCAGTCGCATGACGGAACCCGAGATCGGGTCGCTCACCCAGAGCAATCCCTCGGCGGGCGAGACGGCGATCCCGTAGGGCGTGATGCCGATGCGGTACCGAGCGGCGATGTCGCGTCCGTCCGCCGAGAGTCGGACGAGTTCGGCAGTGCCCGGGTCGCACACCCAGGGTCGCAACGGCCCCGGAGTAGCGATGTCCTCGGCCGGGCTCGCCGAGAGTTGCCCGCCGATGACATAGTGAAGGCGGTAGCGATAGTCGCGGCCGTTGAGGATGCCGGCGTCGAGGAACCCCTGCGAGGGCGGCGGCTGCAGCCCCCCCAACGGCAGGAAGGCGGAGTCGGTCGGGGCCTTGCGGAATACTTGGAAACCATCGATCGAGAGATCCGGGCGAGGGGTCCAACGCAGCGAGACATTGGAGTATCCCGCCACCGCATCGAACCCCTCAGGTCGCCCACCCGTCACCGGATTGGCGGGGTCGAGCGGATTCGAGCGCTCGCGCCGCGTGCACGCCGGAGCGAGCAGCACGACGAGCGCTAGAAGCGGTACGAGACGGCGCATCGCGAGGGCTGCAGGGCCACACTCGTGCGCGCGGGCGCGCGGTGCCGGACGAAACGCAGGTACACGGCCGAGACGAGCAACACTTCGCCAGCGATCAACGCACCGCTCGCCATCCGGTCGGCCCGCTGGGACTCACGGTACCGGGAGTCGATCCGTTGCACATCGGCTTCGGCGAGGTACTGGTCGTAGCGTTGATCCGCTCGGTTGGCGAGGGGGAAGGAGGCGGCGATCATTCCCGCGCCCGCCAGTCCGGTCAGCCAGGCGCCGGTGTGGGGACGCCTGGGTGGTTCGCGGACCTCGACCTCCTCGAACAGCGAAGCCGCCTGCGCATTGGCGCAGACGGCCCATTCTGGGGCTCCGGTCACATAGCCCGCCAGCAGCAGCGCAGCCAGTGCCCGTCGCATCACCGCCCCATATCAGGCAGGGAGCTTGGCGACATGCTTCGCGAGGCGGGACTTGTGTCGGCTCGCAGTCTCACGCTTGATGATGCCTTTGGACGCGGTACGGTCCAACACGGCCACGGTGGTGGCCAGCGCGGCATCGCCGTCCGGACGCGTCTTCGCCGCGCGCACCGACTTGATCGAGTTGCGCAGGCGCGTGGTGGCCGCGATGTTACGCTGACGGCTCTTTTCGTTGGTGATGACCCGCTTGGCCGCGGATTTGTGATGCGGCATGGAGATCCTCCTGAAGGGAATGACCGAGTGTCAAAAGCCGAGGGAAGTTACGGTCCGGGGGCCCGTCGTGTCAAGGTTCGAGGCCGCTCCGAGCCCGCGGCCAGAATACAGCGTTGTGTGCCGGGAAGCCGGGCGTGTAGTCTGTTTCCCTCGAGCACCCCCGCTCTTGCTCCGGAGGCTCCCGTTGAGCGCGTTGAGCGACAGAATCGCCAATCTACCTGCTGTTCCGGGGGTTTACCTGTTCAAGGACGCCCGGGGCGAGGTCCTCTATGTCGGCAAGGCCAAAAGCCTGTCCGTCCGGGTGCCGAACTATCTGCGCCCGGATCCCCAGCGGCCCCGCATCGACGAGATGATGACGCTCGCGGCGGACCTCGATGTGATCCTCACCGCGACCGAGGTCGAGGCGCTCCTGCTGGAGTCCACGCTCATCCGGCAGCACAAGCCGCATTACAATGTCCTGCTCAAGGACGACAAGAGCTTCCCGTTCGTGAAGCTGTCCATGCGCGACGAATACCCGCGGCTCTCGATCACGCGCATCGTGCGGGAGGATGGCGCCCGCTATGTGGGGCCGTTCACGGATGTGAAGTCCCTGCGGCGCACCCTGCGTGATCTGCGGCGCGTATTCCCCCTGCGCACTTGTCGCGACTTCGAACAACATGTGCGCGAGGACAGGCCGTGCCTGTACTTCCATATCAAGCGTTGCGTGGGACCCTGCTACAGCCGCGCTCGTGTCACGCGCGCGGACTACCGCAAGCTGGTCGATGGGGTTCTGCTGATGCTCGCGGGTCGCAATGACGAGCTGCTCTCGCAGCTCAAGCGCGAGATGCACGAGGCGAGCGACACCCAGCGCTACGAGACGGCCGCCCAGCGTCGCGACCAGATCGCGCTCCTCGCGAAGGCGCATGTGCCGCAGACCATGGTCACCGCCGACCCCCGCGCGACCGATGTGCTGGGCGTGGCTCGCGGCGGCGGGCGCGCGGCGATCGCGACACTGTTCGTGCGGGGGGGGAGCGTCATTGGCAAGGAGACTCGCTTTCTGGAGCGGGTCGAGGGTCTGGATGACGCGGCACTCGTCGAGGTCTGGATCACCCAGCATGCGCTGACACGGGATGACCTGCCTCGGCGCGTGCTCGTGGGAACGCTGCCGCCCGGCGCCGAGGTGCTGGCCGCCGCGCTGACGCTGCGTGCGGGTCATACGGTCGGGCTGTTCGCGCCGGTCAAAGGTCGCGCACGCCACGCAGTCGAAGTGGCCGAGCGCAACGCCGCATCGGCGCTCGAGGCGGACGAGGCGCGCACTTCAGGCAGGCGCGCCCGGTTCAGCACCGCGGTGCTCGGGCTGCAGAAAGAGCTGGGGCTGGCGCAGCCGCCCTACCGCATGGTCTGTTTCGACATCAGCAACTCCGGTGCGGATCAGGCGGTCGCGGCGATCGTTGCCAGCGAGGATGGCCGTCCGCGCCGGTCGCTGTACCGTCGCATGCGGATGCGGCATCCCGGCCCCGATGACTTCGCGATGATCGCCGAGGCTGTCGAGCGCTACTGGTCACGCGTCGAGTCGGGCGAGATCGCGCGGCCCGATCTGGTCGTCATCGACGGTGGAGCGGGGCAAGTGGCCGCCGCGCGTGAGGTGCTGCTCCGGATCACGAAGCGGCCGGTTGCGCTCATCGGGTTGGCGAAACGCGAGGAGTCGATCGTGCGTGAAGGCCTTCCGGATCTGCGACTGCCGCGTCGCTCGCCCGCATTGCGCGCCTTGCAGCGATTGCGCGACGAGGCGCACCGCTTCGGGCTCGAGTACCATCGCAAGCTGCGTTCGCGCGCGCGGATCGGCAGCGCGCTGGACGAAGTGGCCGGGGTCGGGCCGGCGCGGCGAGCGCGCATGTTGAAGGCATTCGGCTCGGTGCAGGCGCTGCAAGTGTCCACCCCGGAACTGATCGCGGAACGGGCGAGGATCCCGCTCGTGCTGGCGACGCGTGTGCTCGAGCATCTGGGCAAGCGCGAGGGGGCCGCGTGAGCCCCTCCACGCCACGCACGCCGCGAGACGGGGCAAGCGTGCCCCGCGTGGGCGGTCGCACGCCGGCGGTGCGTCCGCGCAGCGTGCTGATGCCGGCGGTCGAAGCGTGGCTCGACGAGGTGCAGCGCGGCCGGCGCTTGTCGCCGCGCACCGTGGACGCTTACGCGCAGGACCTTACCGATTATGTCGGCTTCGCCGAGCGGTATCAGCTGGCGCAGTGGGGCGAAGCGACCATGACATTCGTGGACGGGTACTTCGCCTCGCTTTCACGCCGCGGCCTGGCCAGCGCCACGGTGACGCGTCGCCGCAGCACCCTGCGGGGCTTCCATGCCTTCCTCGCCCGGACGGGCGTGCGCACCGATGATCCATTGGCGTTGTTGCCTGCGCCGCGTCGGGAGCGCAAGCTGCCGCATGCACTCACGCTCGAAGAGGTGGAGACCCTGCTCGCGCAGCCGCAGGGCGAATCGGCGCTCTCGCTGCGCGATCGGGCGATGTTCGAACTGGCATACGCCAGCGGTTTGCGGGTTTCGGAGCTGGTGGAGCTCGAGCGCAGCCAGATGGATCTGTCCGGGCGCGCGGTGAGCGTGATCGGCAAAGGGGACAAACAGCGGGTGGTCCCCTTCGGTCGCACCGCGGAGGCTGCCTTGAGAGGCTGGCTCGAGCGCGGCCGGCCGCAGTTGGTGCGCCAAGCACGACACGATCGGGTGTTCGTGAACTATCGTGGCGCGGCGTTGAGCCGGATGGGGTACTGGAAGATCCTGCGTGCCCGCGCCCGCGCCGCGGGTCTGTCCACGCGGGTGTATCCGCACGCATTGCGGCATTCGTTCGCCACACATCTGCTGCACGGAGGCGCGGACCTGCGCGTGGTCCAGGAGCTCCTGGGTCATGCGTCGGTCACGACCACCGCCATCTACACGCACCTCGATCGTGGCTATCTGCGCGAGGTGCATCGGCAGTTCCACCCTCGGGCCTGATGGTCCGGGACTCACACGACCGGGGTCGTGGAGGCATCACATGTCGAAGCAGTGGCTCACGGGATTCCTCGCCGCACTGTTCACGGTCCTCATTGCCGGATCGGCCCTCGC
>JANLOU010000071.1:0-10398 GCA_031366735.1 Candidatus Eiseniibacteriota bacterium | reverse complement strand
AAGGGGGTGGTCAGCAGCTGTTCCGCGCGTTCCGAGGCCAGCGCCGACGCCCGCGTCTGTTGACCGGACTTGCCGATCCGGTTGGTGCCAAGCGGAATGCACACCGCCAGTGCCAGCGCGCCGATCGCGAACACGATGAGCGCCACGAGCATCTCGGTGAGCGTGAAGCCACGCATGTCGCGGGTGCGTGGGGACGGGCACTGTGGCCGTGGAGGGGTCATGGTTGGTAGGCGATCCCCGCGGCCGACACAACCAGCGTGTCGCGTTGGCCACGGTTGTTGGAGAGGATCAGCGTTCCACCCTGATGGCCGGGCCAGAGGATGCCGCTGATGTCGAAGTTGAGCGTGTCGACCGGCGACAGACTCACGCGCGTGAGCCGGGTGTTCGCAGGCAGGGTGCGATTGACGACCCGCTCCCCGCTGTCGATTGCACGGTTGCCATTGCTGTCGACATGGATGCGATAGGAAGCGATATTCGTGGTGCCGGGCGGTGTCCCGAAACAGATGTACACCGGGGAGCGCCGCGTGACCGCGCGCTGGCGGGCATCCCGGACATCGTCCAGAAGCTGCGCGCGCGCTTGGGTCAACGCCAGCGAGCTGCGGTATCGCGAGAATGCCGGAGTCGCGATCGCCAGGATGATGCCGGCGATCGTGAGTACGATCATCGTCTCGATGAGCGTGAATCCCTTCGCCGTCCGCATCAGGGTCTCCGCTGGGTAGGAACTCCCAACCCTGTCCACGCAATCTCGATGCCATGGCCGGCTTTGCCGCAAGGGCCCCCAAAATGCGCCCTGCGCGGAGGCTGCTCGTGCCCCCCCGGCCCGGGCTCGTGCGTTCTGCCTGCCGGTGCATTGCGGGATTGAGGACGATACCTGCTCCCGCCAGAGAACGGGGCCTGCCGAGGGCAGTGGCTTCGTGCTAACCTGCGCGCCCATCACGCGATTCCCATCCATTCTGCGGCGATTGCTGCCGCTCGCGCGCGACCCCGACATGAGGTGTGCATGGCTGGCCGTCTCGATTTCATCCTGCGGGCGAATGCCGACTACATCGAGGAGCAGTACGAGCGCTGGCGGGGGGCCCCTGCCTCGGTGCCGCCGGAGTGGGCCCTGTTCTTCGAAGGGGTCGTCTTTGGGGAGAACCGCGAGGCGCGACCCGCCAGTGGCCCCGCCGGTGGGGTGCACAGCCTGGTGCAAGCGTACCGCGAGTTCGGCCACCTGCTCGCCGACCTCGATCCGCTCAGCGCTCCCGCCACCTCGCACCCTCTCCTCGAGCCGGCGCACTTCGGACTGACCGGTGCGGAACTCGACCGCGAGGTCGAGGCGCACCCCCTGCGGACCGAGTTCCGCGGCACCCTGCGCGACCTCATCGCGCAATTGCGGGCGAGCTACTGCGGCACGCTGGGTGTGGAGTTCATGAACATCTCCGATCCGGCCCAGCGCGACTGGCTGCAGGAGCGGCTCGAGAGCGGTCTCCCGCGCAGCTCGGATGCCGAACGCGTCCAGGTGCTGCGTGCGCTGCTGGCAGCGGATGGATTCGAGCAGTTCCTGCATGCGCGGTATCCCGGGCAGAAGCGATTCTCGCTCGAGGGCGCCGCGGCGCTGATCCCGATGCTCGAGACGCTGATGCGTGAGGCCTCGGCGCTCGGCGTCGAGTTGTTGTCGCTGGGCATGCCCCACCGCGGCCGGCTCAATGTGCTCGCGAACATCATGAAGAAACCTCTCGACCTGATCTTCAGCGAGTTCGAGTCGAGTTTCGCTCCTGCCGATGTGCAGGGCCACGGGGATGTGAAGTACCACTTGGGCTACGCCTCCGATCAGATCGGGGCCGACGGCCGCCCATTGCACCTGAGCCTGCACTACAACCCCAGCCACTTGGAGTTCGTGAACCCGGTGGTGCTCGGCTCGTTGCGCGCATTGCAAGAAGTGATGGGGGATGTGAAGCGTGACCGCGGCATCCCGGTGCTCCTGCACGGCGACGCCGCGTTCGCAGGCGAAGGGGTGGTGCCCGAAACATTGGCGCTGGGCCAGCTGCCGGCGTATGACACCGGTGGCACGCTGCATATCCTGGTCAACAATCTGGTGGGGTTCACCACCTCGCCAGCGGATGTGCGCATCACGCGCCACCCCACGGCGATTGCGCGGGCCTTCGACGCGCCGGTGTTGCATGTGAATGGCGATGACCCCGAAGCCTGTGTGCACGCGATGTCCTTGGCGCTGGCCTATCGCATGCGCTTCAAGAAGGATGTGTTCATCGATCTGGTGTGCTACCGCAAGCACGGGCATAACGAGATGGACGATCCCACCTTCACGCAGCCAGTCATGTATCAGGCCATCGCAGCGCACACGCCGGCAGCGCGTAGTTATGCGGCGCGGTTGCAGGCGGATGGAGTGCTTGATGCCTCGGGCCTGGAAAAGCTCGAGACCGAGCTCGACGCATCGTTCCGTACTGCGCACCGCAAGGCTTCGAGCGAACCCGTACGCCCTCAGACGGGGCAGCCCGGTGGGCTGTGGCGAGGGCTCCAGTGGGCCGGCGAGGATTGGGGCGCCGATACGCGCGTGGCGCGCGCGACCCTGGAACAGGCGCTGGCCGCGATCACGAAACTGCCCGATGGCTTCCGGCCGCATCGCAAGATCCAGCAGCTGCAACAGGACCGGCGTCGCATGTTCCTCGAGGATCGTATCGATTGGGGACTGGGGGAGTCGCTTGCTTACGGCTCGCTCCTGCTGGAGGGCCGCAATGTGCGCCTGACCGGGCAGGATGTGGGGCGCGGCACCTTCACGCACCGGCATGCCGCGCTGCGCGATGCCGAGGATGGCAAGCGCTTCGTGCCGCTGCAGCACCTGACCCCCGAGCAGGGCCGGTTCGAGATCATCGACACCATGTTGAGCGAAGCGGCGGTCTTGGGCTTCGAATACGGTTTCAGCACCGCGGACCCCAACACGCTCTGCATCTGGGAGGCGCAGTTCGGTGACTTCGCCAATGTGGCGCAGGTGTACATCGACCAGTTCATCGCCAGCGGCGAGTCCAAGTGGGCCCGCATGTCGGGCCTGACACTGCTGCTGCCGCACGGCTACGAGGGCCAGGGGCCGGAACATTCCAGCGCGCGGCTCGAGCGTTTCCTCGAACTGTGCGCAGACCACAACATGCAAGTGTGTAACCTGACCACGCCCGCGCAGGTCTTCCACGCGTTGCGCCGGCAGTTGCACCGTCGCTTCCGCAAACCGCTCGTCGTGATGAGTCCCAAGAGTCTGTTGCGGCACAAGCTCGCCGTGAGCGCGGTCGCGGATTTCGAGCAGGGCACTTTTCAGACCGTCATCGATGACGCCGGGGCCGATCCGGCGAGTGTGCGGCGCGTGCTGCTGGTTTCGGGCAAGTTCCACTACACGCTGCTCGAGGCGCGGGACGCGGCGCGGCGCTCGGATGTGGCCATTGTGCGCGTGGAACAGCTGTACCCGTTCCCCGACACCGAGCTCTCTGGCGTGCTCGCGCGGTATCCCAAGGCGATGGATGTGCGGTGGGTCCAGGAGGAGCCCGAGAACATGGGGGCCTGGCGCCACCTGCGCACGCCGCTCGAAGCGGTGCTGCCAGCAGGTGCTCGACTCACGCGCGTCTCGCGGCCCGATGCTTCCTCACCCGCCACGGGCTTCTATGTGATGCATCAAGCTCAGGAGAAGGCGCTGCTCACCGGGGCGCTGGAAGATGGACCCGCTGCGCCGGAAGTCGCGGGCGGCACGCCTGCTCGCACTCGTGCGAGCCGAGGAGTCGGTCGATGAGTATCGAAGTCAAGGTCCCGCGTCTGGCGGAATCCATCTCGGAGGCGACACTCGTCGAATGGTTGAAGGGTGACGGGGTGGCGGTGCGCACCGACGAGCCGATCGCCACTTTGGAAACCGACAAAGCCGCGGTCGAGATCGTTGCCGATGCCACGGGCGTACTGCATCACGCTTGCAAGGTGGGTGCGACGCTGCGCGTGGGCGACTTGTTGGCGAGCATCGAGCAGGGGGCCGTGGCATCGGTTGCCGCCGCGCCGCCAGAGGCAACCGCTCAGACGCCACCCGCGGCAACGACCGTCGCGCCTGCGGCGCCGGCGGGCCCGCTGGCGCCCGCGGTGCGCCGTCTGGTCGAGGAGCACGCGCTCGATCCGGCCAGCATCGAAGCAAGCGGTAAGGGCGGCCGACTGGTCAAGGGCGATGTGCTCGCGCATCTGGCCAAGCCCACCAGCGCACCCGTGGCCCCGCCGGTCGCGGCGCCGGTCACGCCGCCGGTCGCGCCGCCGGTCGCGCCGCCGGTCGCGGCTGCG
Source organism: Candidatus Eiseniibacteriota bacterium (assembly GCA_031366735.1). Taxonomy (GTDB): domain Bacteria; phylum Eisenbacteria; class RBG-16-71-46; order RBG-16-71-46; family RBG-16-71-46; genus CAIXRL01. The sequence goes on along the minus strand of JANLOU010000071.1, from coordinate 6,099 downwards.
GAACCATTGGCCGAGGCCGATGGCAACGGCGAACGACTCGTCCCCATGAGCCGGATCCGGTTGCGGATCGCGGAGCGGCTCGTTCAGGCGCAACAGACCGCGGCGATCCTGACCACCTTCAATGAAGTCGACATGTCGCGGGTCATGGATGTGCGTGCCCGCTACAAGGACAGCTTCGAGAAGAAGCATGGCGTGAAGCTCGGGTTCATGAGCTTCTTCACGCGGGCATGCGTGCTCGCCATCGCCGATGTGCCAGCCGTCAATGCCGAGGTGCGCGGTAGCGATATCGTGTATCACGACTTCGTGCATGTGGGCATTGCGGCCAGCACGGGCAGGGGATTGGTGGTGCCCGTGGTGCGACACGCCGAACGCTTGGACTTCGCGGGGCTCGAGCGCGAGATCGCGGCTTTGGCGGGGCGCGCACGCGAAGGCCAGCTCACGCCGCAGGAACTCTCGGGTGGCACATTCACGATCACCAACGGTGGTGTGTTCGGATCGCTGCTCAGCACCCCGATCCTCAATCCTCCTCAGAGCGCCATCCTGGGCATGCATAAGATCGAGAAGCGCCCCATCGTGATCGACGATCAAGTGGTCATCCGGCCCATGATGTATGTGGCGCTCTCTTACGACCATCGCCTCATCGACGGCGAGCAGGCGGTCACCTTCCTCGTGCGCGTCAAGGAACGCCTCGAGGATCCCGAGCGCATGCTGCTCGTGGTCTGAGCCTTTTCCGGGAGTCGTCCTGCGCATGAGCGAGAACCTGTTCGACCTGGTCGTGATCGGCTCGGGTCCCGGCGGTTATGTGGCCGCGATCCGTGCCGCCCAGTTGGGGCTGCGCGTGGCCTGCATCGAGAAATACCCCTCGCTGGGCGGCACCTGTCTCAATGTGGGTTGTATTCCAAGCAAGGCGTTGCTGGACTCGAGTGAACATTTCGAGTTCGCGCGCCACGGCGCGGCGGCGCACGGCGTGAAGTTGCCGGGCGTCGAGTTGGACCTGCCCACCATGCTGGCTCGCAAGGACGCCGTGGTCCGCGACCTGACGCGCGGAATCGAGGGACTGTTCAAGAAGAACCGGATCGAGCGCTTCGCGGGCATCGGGCGGATCGTCTCGGCGACCGAGGTGGAAGTGTTGGGCGTGGACGACGCGCAGCGATTGGCCACCCGGCGCATCCTGATCGCCACCGGGAGCAAGCCGATCACGCTGCCCGGAATCGCTTACGACGACCAGCGCATCGTTCATTCGACCCATGCCCTGGCACTGCCGAGCGTGCCCAGGCGATTGTTCGTGGTGGGAGCGGGGGCCATCGGGCTCGAGTTGGGTTCCGTGTGGCGTCGCCTGGGCGCAGAAGTCACGGTGCTGGAGTTTCAGGACCGCATCACGCCGGGGATGGATGCGGGCAGCGCCAAGACGCTGCAGCGCTCACTTGAGAAGCAGGGGATCCAGTTCCGCTTCGGCGTCTCGGCGAAGTCGGCGCAGGTCGTGGGTGAGTCGGTGCAGGTGACAATCGCCGCCGCGTCCGGCGCCGATCCCCGAGTCGAGACTTGCGATGTGTTGTTGGTGGCCGTGGGTCGGCGGCCCTACACCGAGGGTCTGGGTGCGGCGGAAGTGGGCGTCCGCTTGGACTCGCGCGGTCGCGTCGAGGTGGGCGCGCGCTGGCAGACTTCGGTGCCTGGGATCTTCGCGATCGGCGATGTCATCGCCGGCCCGATGCTGGCGCACAAGGCCGAAGAGGAAGGCGTCGCCTGTGTCGAGTGCATGGCGGGTGGGGCGGGGCATGTTTCGTATGGCTGCATCCCCAATGTGGTTTACACATGGCCTGAGTTCGCCTCGGTCGGCCTCACCTAGGAGGAGCTGAAGGCGCAGGGCATCGCATACGCCGTCGGCAGTTTCCCCTTCCTTGCCAACGGTCGGGCCAAGGCGATGGGCGAGAAGGAGGGCCAAGTGAAGATTCTGGCTGATGCCACCTCCGACCGGATCCTGGGCGCCCACATTGTCGGCCCGCACGCGAGCGCACTGATCGCCGAACTGGCGGTTGCCATGGAGTTCGGCGCCAGCTCCGAGGACATCGCCCGTTCGATTCATGCGCACCCAACCCTGCCCGAGGCCATCAAAGAGGCGGCGATGGCGGTGTCCAAGCGGGCCCTGCACATCTGACCGGAATACGAATCGTGCAGTCCGCACGACCAGACGATGGTCGTCGGTGCGCGCGCGGATTCATGTGCGGCAATCGTTTGCGGGATTCGACACCCGCGGTCGCCAGGGCCGGGACGCGATCAGAAAAAAGTCCTTGCCTGCCTCGGCGAATGCTCTGCTAAACTTGTGTCACGAAGTCCAAATGATCGTCCGCGCGCCCTTGATATCCCCCCCTGCTGCGCAGACTTTCCGGGTGGCATGGCCGCCCCCGTTCGGTCACTCCCTGCATACCTGAAGCTACATCCATGCGCTGCATCCACGAGGAGAGACACCGATGAGGTGGTTACTCGCTACTGCGTTCACTGCGATCGCTTTTGTCGGCGCCGCTATTCCAGCTGGCGCTGCCGCGCCGGTCAATGTGGTGTTCGGCACCACATGGGATGCGCCATCCCAGAAGCTGCAGAACCTGGTGGATGCCTATGTGGGGGTTCCCGGCGCCCTGGTGGTCACGACCGACTACATCGGCGCCAAGACCGGCGAGCTCGATCCGTGGTTCTGGGTCGACAGCGGCATCTCCGCCCTCATGATCACCGAGATCGCGGGTAATGCGAACAACAATACGCTGGGTTGGTACAAGGAGACGGGCACCAAACCGGTCATCGACGGTGTGGATGACGGCATCGTGTTCGCGGGTCTGGACGGCAGCGGTGTCAGCAGGATCGTGACCTTCCCCTCGGGGCTCACCAAGTTCGGTTTCTATATGAACCCGAATGGGCCGAACGCTGCACTCAATGCCCCCGAGCCCGAACTGTTCTTCACCAACCGCTTCTACAATGATCTCGGTCCCAGCGGCGCCGGTGCCATTCATTCGCCCTTCGACGGCGATGTCCAAGCGCTGGTCTTCGATGTGTCCCGTTGGAAGGGTCCGAACAATTGGTTGGTCTGTTTCGAGGATGTCGATTCGGGCGCGAACATCACGCCGTGCTGCTCGGGCACCGACAATGATTTCAATGACATGGTGTTCCAAGTCACGGCGCTCGGCGCGACGCCGAATCGGGCGATCACCTTCGGCCAGCTCAAGGCAAGGTACGGCCGCTGACCGCCGCGACATGACATGAGGTCCCCCTGCACGGGCGTCCGGCCAAGGCTGGGCGCCCGTGCCAGTTGACGGGCCTGCATGGCTCCGACATCTTCACCCCCATGCCGACGCTCACTCTGGGGGATTGGACCGTTCGTACGATCGAGACGGGCTCGCTGGGGCTCGATGGGGGCGCCATGTTCGGCTCGGTCCCCAAGCCGCTCTGGAGTCGCACGAACCCTCCCGATGAGCGCAACCGGATCCGCCTGGCGATGCGCTGCCTGCTCCTCGAAGGGCACGGTCGGCGAGTGCTCGTCGATGTGGGCATGGGCGAGAAGTTCAGCCCGAAGCTACTCGAGATCTATGCGGTCGAATCCCGGCCCACGCTTGAAACCTCGCTGCTCGCAGCGGGAGTCGATCCCGGTAGCATCACCGATGTCGTGCTCACGCATCTGCACTTCGATCACGCGGGTGGTGCCACGGTGCGCGCCGGGGCGGGTCTCGCCCCGCGGTTCCCGAGCGCGCGTTGGTATGTCCAGCGCCGCAACTGGGACAATGCACACGAGCCGAATCCGCGCGAACGGGCCTCGTATATGCCTGAGAACTTCGATCCACTGGCCGAGGCGGGCGTGCTCGAGTTGTGGGAGGGACCCCAGGCTCCCTGGCCGGGCGTGACCCTGCTCACCGCGGAAGGCCATACCCGCGGGCAACAGTTGGTACGCGTCGAAGGGGGCGGGCAAGTGGTGTACTTCGTGGCGGACCTGATCCCCACCGCAGCCCATGTGCGCATCCCCTTCGTGATGGGTTACGACATGGCGTGCATCGAGACCATGGCGGAGAAGCGGGCGCTGCTCACCCGCGCCGTCTCGGAGCGGGCTTGGATCTGCCTGGAGCACGACCCCGATGTGGCGCTGGCCCGCCCCGTCGCGCTGGACGACGACTTCGGTTTCGACGAGAAGCTCCTCGTCAGCGCGAACGGCTTGAGCTGAAATCCGTTCATCCCCCACCCACGGAGCTCCCGCATGTTGCACGACCTGTTCGCGACCTGGATGCGACTCACTCTGGAGTGGGGCTATCCCGGCGTGTTCGTGATGATGGCCATTGAGTCCACGGTGTTCCCCCTGCCAAGCGAAGTGATCGTGCCGCCGGCGGCGTATTGGGCACAGCAGGGACATCTCTCGTTCTGGGGTGTCGTGATGGCCGCGACGCTGGGTTCGTGGGCGGGTTCCGCGCTCTCCTACTGGGTGGCACGCGTTGCCGGTCGGCCGCTCATCCTGAAATACGGCAAGTATCTGTTCGTCCCCGAGACGAAATGGATGCTGGCCGAGGAATGGATCAACCGCTACTCGGTCGTCGGGGTGTTCTTCGCCCGGCTCCTGCCGGTGGTGCGCCATCTCGTGTCGTTGCCGGCAGGCGCAGCACGCATGTCGTTCCGGGCGTTCTCATTCAGCACGCTGCTCGGGTCCTTCCTGTGGTCGTGCGTGCTGGCTTGGTTCGGCGCGCATGTGTTGGGCGATCAGCCGAACTTGCTCCAGGATCCCAACGCGTTGGTGCATGTGCTCAAGGCGAAGCTGATCTGGTTCGTGGGCGCGGCGGCATTGCTGCTGACACTGTATATCGCAGTCGACATGATCGGCCGCCGACTCAAGGCGGACAAGAAAGCCGCGGGAGCGTGAGCCGTGCCGCCCTGGCGTCCCTCGTTGCGGCGCTGATCACGGCTGGGTCGCTGCGCGCACACGCAGCCTGTCGGGTGGTCTTCGAAGTGCGCGTGCCGAGTGGGACTCCCGCGGGCAGCACCCTGTGGATCTGCGGCGACCGCGTCGAGTTGGGCGCATGGAATGGCGCGGGGCTCAAGCTGGAGGCCGCGGGGCCTCAGCGCTACCTGGGCGGGATCGAGCTTGCGCAGGGCGGTGCGATCGCGTTCAAAGTCACGCGCGGCGGTTGGGAGACCGTCGAGAAGACCGCGGACGGCGGCGAACGGGCGAATCGGACTGCGCTCGCCCAGTGCGGCGACACCATTGCCGTGCGGGTGGAAGCGTGGCGTGATCAGGGCGGCACGCCCGAACTCGCGCGGGTGCACACTCGCGTCGGCAGGTTCAGCACCCACGCGGCGTTCCCCTCGAGCTTCGTGCCGGCGCGCGAGATCCTGGTCTGGCTGCCGCCGGGGTACGACTCGACTGCCACGCGACGCTACCCGGTGGTCTATTTCCTCGATGGCCAGAATGTCTTCGATGGCGCCACCAGTTTCATCCCCGGGGCCGAATGGGGCGTGGACGAGACCGCGGATCGGCTCATCCGCTCGGGGCAGGTGCCCGCGTTCATCGCGGTGGGTGTGGCGAACAGCAGCGCGCGGATGGGCGAGTACACGCAGGACGCCGACGCTCGGCACGGGGGTGGCGCCGCGGCGCGGCACCAGCGATTCCTGCTCGAGGAGTTGGTCCCGTTCATTGACGCCCACTATCGCACCCGGCGGGATGCCCGCAGCACCGGCATCGTGGGCTCGTCGCTCGGGGGCCTGGCGGCGTTGGACCTTGGCCTGGGGCATCCGAAGCGTTTTGGTCTCGTCGGCTGCCTCTCGCCCTCGGTCTGGTGGGCCGACCGTTCGATCCTGCGCCGGGTGCAGGCACGCACGGGGAGCGGGTTGCGGATCTGGTTGGATATCGGCGACTCCGAGGAAGCCGGTGCGGACGGACGGCGCACCGTGGCGGACACGCAGGCGCTGCGCGATGCACTCCTTGCGCGGGGTTATCGTGAGGGGAAGGATCTTCGCTTCACCGTGGCGGCAGGCGCGCAACACAATGAACGCGCGTGGGCCGCCCGAGTGGAGCCGATGCTCCGGTTCCTGCTCGCTCGACCCTGACCGGCCCGCTGCGGCGCGCCGCGGCTG
>JANLOU010000007.1:0-1608 GCA_031366735.1 Candidatus Eiseniibacteriota bacterium | reverse complement strand
CGCCATACCCGCAGGGCGCTCCGGACGAACGGGCTTCAGCTTTTCCTTCTTGGCCTTCTTGGGCTTGGGTTGGGATTCGCCGAATCCGCTGATGCTGGACCCCAACAATGTGAGCGGCGGCACCACTTCGGCCGGCTCCATCGCAGGGATCATGAACTGCTCCACCCCCTGGGGCGCGGCAGCGAGGACGGGCGCGGCGCCCATCACGAAGACGCCGAGCGCGAAAATCAGACCACGCATGATCAGAAGTTCCTCACGAGCGCAGCCCGTAGTTGCGGGCCGGAGTCACCCCAACGCTCGCCCAGTTTCAAACGAGTGCCGGACTTCTGTTGGAGCGGCAGGTTGTGGAAACGAGCCGCGCGCATGGCATCCCAGGCCGCGAAAAGGTGATTCACGATCAACGCGGTTTCGAGGTAACGCGCGCGCACCAATGTCTGGTCACGCTTATCGCGCAAGTCGCGAAAGGACAGGAATGTGATCTCCGGCTGCAGCCCGGAATATCCGGAGAGGTACTGAGGGTCGCGTTCGATCGAAGTGTAGAAGGCGTCGCGATCGATGTTCCAGAGTGTCTCGAGCCGATCGGTCGCGCCGCCCGTGTAGTACCGATACCGATCGAACGACCAGGTGCTGGAGGTGTCGTAGGGATTCCCCACGAACTTCGCGGCGTCGCGGGCATAGCGGTCGGCCTTGCGATACGAGAGTTCGCGCCCCGTCCAGCCCACCACCTCGCCCAGCAGATACCACCAGCCGCTGCCTTCCCCCACATAGAGCTGACCCGCGCCGGGCACCGCCGCCGACATCGCCAGCGCCCAACCTTCGGACTTGTAGCCGGGCACCTCGAGCTCGACATAGCTGGAGTCCTCCGAGATCCCCCACTCGCGCTCGATCACTCGTTGTGCGAGCCAGAGCCGCGGCGCGTCGGCAGGCGTGAGCCGCGTCGGGGATGCTGCAGGCGGCGCCAGCTTCGGGCTCGCCAGGCGCGAGAAGTTCACGAGCTCGGCCCGAGCGGGTGTCGCCAGCGCCAACAGGCCCAGAAGGAGTGCGGCGCGTCCGCGATGTTTCATCGCAACAATCCCAATGAGAGCGTGGACTTCTGCTCCCCGCGCGCGCCATGGAACCGCAGGCGCGCCACATACAGCCCGGCCGGCAATGCTCCCGGGTCCCAGATCTCAAGATTCTCCGCGCGCTGGCCTGCACGAGTGAATGACGCGACCTCGTGACCCGAGGCATCGAGGATGGTGAACTGGACCTCGGCCGCCTCGCTCAGGGTGTAGGCGAACTTGACGGCCGTGTTGCGTGCGGGGTTCGGGAAGGCCTTGAGCGAGCCACGCTCCAGCGGGCCGGCGGCTGAAGCAAGGGGCGTCGGCGTCCGGGCCGCGGGCAACGACGAAGTGCGCTGCGGATCACCGCCAAGCATGAGCCATATCGCGGCGGGATCGCTCGCACGCGCGATGGGCAGGGAGTAGGCGTACAGCGTGCGGAAACGATCAGGCGCAACCAGCTCGAAGGTGCCATCCCGATTCAGGTCCGCAAGCAGGGCCGTGCCGGTGGCACCCGCGCCCGTCGCGAGGGGAAACCCCTCGGGCGTCTGGCCATTGGATTTGAGCG
>JANLOU010000002.1:0-2159 GCA_031366735.1 Candidatus Eiseniibacteriota bacterium | reverse complement strand
GCCTGGGCACGCTCGCCCCCGGCAAGGTGGCCAATCTCACCATCACGCGTGGGGCGTTGTTCGCACCGGAGAGCAAGGTGCGCGAGGTGTGGGTGGACGGCGACCGCTACGAAGTGGCCAAGGACGAGACCTCACCCAAGGGAGAGTGGCGCCTGGGCAACGGTGCCTCGGCGGGCAAGCTGCTCGTGCAGGTGGACAAGGACACCACGGTGATGCTGGTCGGCACTGGCGATTCGCTCAAGGCTTCGGCGGTGCGGCTCGAGGACCGGCGGTTGAGGTTCATGATCACGCGCGGGGGCGAGGCGCAGGCCTACGATCTGGCCGCGGGTGACGACGCGCTGGTGGGCACGGTCATGGTCGCAGGCAAGCCCGACGCGGCGGTGGCGAGTGCGGTGAGCAAGACGGAGAAGAAGGCTGACCCCAAGGCGGACGAGCTCGTGCCGGTCGCGGTGGTTGCGGGCAACACCGAGCCATGGCGATTCTCGCAGCCGGTGCAGCCGGCGGTGTTGCTGATCCGCAACGCGACGATCTGGACGGCCGGTCCGCAAGGCACGCTCACCGGTGCGGATCTACTCGTGCGAGCCGGCAGGATCAGCGCGGTGGGCAAGGGCCTGACCGCGCCCAAGGGCGCGGTGGTGATTGATGCATCAGGTAAGCATGTGGCTCCCGGGATCATCGACGAGCACAGCCACAGCGCCATTCTTGGCAATGTGAACGAGTGCACGAACATCGTCACCTGCGAAGTGCGGATCCAGGATGTCATCAATTCCGAGAGCGTGAATCTGTATCGCCAGCTCGCTGGCGGCGGCACGATGATGCATCTGCTGCACGGCTCGTGTAACTCGATCGGTGGGCAGGCGGCGCTCATCAAGAACAAGTGGGGCGCGCTGCCGAGCGAGTTGTTCGTGGCGGACGCTCCCGGCACGGTCAAGTTCGCGCTCGGGGAGAATCCCAAGCAGAGCAACTGGGGCACGGACCGCAGCGGCCGATATCCCCAGACCCGTTCGGGCGTCGAGGAGAGCATCCGCGATGCGTTCGAGCGGGCGCGTGATTACGACGCTTCGTTCACGGAGTTCAAGGCGGGCAAGCGGGCGCTGCCACCCCGGCGCGACCTGCAACTGGATGCGCTCTCCGAGATCATCCACGGCACGCGCTTGATCCACTGCCATTCGTACCGCGCCGACGAGATCCTGATGCTCATGCGCCTCACCGAGCAGTTCGGGTTCCGGGTCAACACCTTCACGCACATTCTTGAGGGCTACAAAGTGGCCGACGAGATGGCCAAGCATGGCGCCAGTGGCATGGGGTTCACCGACTGGTGGCAGTACAAGCAGGAAGTCATCGATGCGATTCCCTACAACGGCTACCTGATGTGGGATCGCGGCGTGAATGTGGGCTTCAACTCGGACAGCGACGAGCTGGCGCGCCGACTCAATGTGGAGGCGGCAAAGGCCATCAAGTACGGCGGCGTGCCGCGCGAGGAAGCGATCAAGATGGTCACCCTCAATCCGGCCAAGTGCCTGAAAGTGGACGGCCGCGTGGGTTCCATCGAGGTCGGAAAAGATGCTGACTTCGCAATTTGGAGCGGTGAGCCCATGTCGCCCTACTCACGCTGCGAGCAGACCTTCATCGAGGGGCGCAAGTACTTCGATCGCGCCGCGGATCTGGCGGGACGCGCTGCGCTCGCCGGGGAGCGCACGGCGTTGCTCGCCAGGGCGAAGGCCGCGAAGAGCGATGGGCCGAAACCGGGAGGCCGAGGCAACTGGCCGCCCCGTTATCTGGAGGACACCGACATGAGCGGCAATGCCTGCGGAGGGCATGAGCACGACGAACCCTTCCGGTCCGAGACGGCGCGCAAGCGGATGACCGCCGGTCAGGAGGTGTCGCGATGAGCCGGGCATTCGTGGCACGCGGAATCGTGCTCGCGGCGCTGGTCCTTGCGCTGCCGGTTCGCGCCGAGACGCCCATGCCGGGCGCCGAAGTGAAGCTCGCACTGGTCGGCGGCACGGTGCACACGGTCTCCGGGGCCACGCTCGAGAATGGCACGGTGATCGTGGACCACGGCCGCATCGTCGCGGTCGGCGCGGGGCTCGCCGCGCCCGCCGACGCGAAGGTGATCGATTGCAAGGGGCAACACCTGTATCCAGGGTTCGTCGCAG
>JANLOU010000499.1:0-9966 GCA_031366735.1 Candidatus Eiseniibacteriota bacterium | reverse complement strand
GCCGATTGCGAGCCCGGCTCGCTCATCCATTGCAACTGCAGCCGCACATCGTGCGCGCTCTGCACGCGGTCGGCGGGGTCCTTGGCACGGCAGGCGCCGATGAGCCGGTCGAGCGCGGGCGGACTCATCGGCGCCACCTGCGATACCGCTGCCGGTTCGCTCGACATGATCGCCGAGATCAGTGACGCTTGGCTCCGCCCTTCGAACGCGCGCCGGCCCGTGCTCATCTCATAGAGCACGCAGCCCAATGCCCACAGATCGCTGCGGGCGTCGGCTTCGCCGCCCTCGAGCTGCTCGGGCGGCATGTACTGGAATGTGCCGACGATGGTTCCCTCGGCGGTCAGCGCCTGCGCCACCGTGGGGGATTGCGTCAGCGCGGCCTGCGTGATCCCACTACCACTGGCCGGCCCTGCCATGCCGGTGGCGCGCGCCAGCCCGAAGTCCATGAGCTTGGCGCCGCCCTTGGTGAGCATCACATTCCCGGGCTTCAGGTCGCGATGGATCACACCTGCGCGATGCGCGCGGTCGAGCGCGTCGGCGATCTGCGCACCGAGGCGGAGCACCTCGGCGGTGGGCAACGCACCCTTGGTGAGCCGCTGCGCGAGCGTCTCGCCCTCGATCAACTCCATCACCAGATAGTCGGTATCGCCTTCGCGGCCCACATCGAACAGCGTGCAGATGTTCGGATGGTTGAGCGAGGAGACCGTTCTTGCCTCGCGTTCGAAGCGGGTCCGCACCTCGGGGTTGGCCGACAAGTGCTGCGGCAGGACCTTGATGGCGACTTCGCGGCCCAGACGCGTGTCCTTCGCACGATACACCTCGCCCATGCCGCCGGCGCCCAGCGGCGCGACGATCTCGTACGGACCCAAGCGGATTCCGGGGGACAGTGACATCGCGACGATCTACCTCAGCGCATGGGGATTCGCGCAGTCCAGTTCGTGATGATCGTGATCGAGGACAGGGGCTCGTTCTCGGGCGCAGTCGTGACCAGGAAGCGCGAACCATCGGGCGACACATCGTACCGCCAAGTACCGCCGACGCCGTGGTACTGGAACAGCGGCCGCACCGCACCGGCGGTGAAACCGGACGGCGAATGAATGACCTCCACGGACTGGAACCGGTTTTCGGCGTCGATATAGAAGAGCTCGCGGCCATCTCGGCTCCAGCGGGGCTCGCTTCCCCCCCCTTGCGACACCTGCCACTTTCCCTCGCGTGCGGGGAAGGTCACCACATAGACCTCGGGGCGCCCGGATTCGTTGGACATATAGGCAACCCACCGTCCATCGGGCGAGAACTTGCCTTGCTCTTCGTCCCCTGGGCTGACCGCCACAGGAATAGGAGGCTCGGTACCCGAGGTGGGAGCCGCGAGGAGATCCTGGGCAACGTTGAGCCCCCCTCTGATGCTGTACAGGATGTAGCGACCGTCCGGTGAAGCCGATCTGGGCCACGGATAACCGGGTCGCGTGAGCACCGTATCTGCGCGAGTTCCTCCCAGCGTCCGAAAAACGATGTGGCCAAGACTCCCGGCGGTATCCAGCACGAGTACTCGAGTCCCATCGTGCGACCAGACACAGGCAGGATGGTCGGACTCCTCCACCGTGACTCGGGTACGACGGCCCGTTTCCAGATCGATCTGGAAGACATCCGAGGTCCCACGCTCACTGTTCAGGATCGCCATCGCCGCGGAGCTCCCGTCCGGGGAGATCTCGGGCGTGCCGCCATAGGTATAATCGGATGGTTCGCCGACCCTCCCCAGCGCCCGACCCGTGCGGTCCAACCACATGAGCTGAGTGCGCGCCAAGGCGCTGCCGGTCATGAAGACGAGCACACCATTCTGGGATGCCGCGAACACGCCGCGGCTGAACCGCTCTTCCCAGCGCACATCCTCCGCCACGGGGATCGCCGGCCCGGTGGTCGACAGCCGCCCGACATCGAAGGGCTGCGCCAACAGCACGCCCCCGCTCACATAAATCAAGCGTCCAGAGGCGTAGACGACATTCGAGGCGACGCTCGCCACTCGCTTGCGCTTGGGCGAACCCAACGAGGCCGCGTAGATCGCCGGCTCCCGCCCTGTCCCCGCACCCGAGCGCCTGGCCAGATAAAGGAAGTGCTTCCCATCGGGCAGGAAGACTGGGTAGCGGTGAGTCGACTCACCGAGCGTCGTGTCGAGCACCGTGACAGGCGTGGTGGGCCCACCTTCGGCGGACACCCGTAGGATCGGTCCATCGGAACCCGCGCTGAGGAGGATCACGCCCGCGCTCCCCCACGAGCCACCACGATGGTCCGCCACTTCGGTGACGGTGATGACGGGGCCACCGGCAATTTCCACGCGCTTCAACTTCCCGTTCGCGAAGAACCCGACCGAGCGTCCATCCGGGGAGAAGAACGGCCCGCTCGCGCCTTCGGTCCCGGGCAACGGCCTGGCCTCCGGCGAATCCAGCGAACGGACCCACAGGAACTCTGCACCCTCCCCGCGACGCGCGCAGAACACCACTTCCTTCCCATCGGGCGAGACTGCGATCGGCTGCGGAGTGTCGAAGCCGGACGAGAATGCGCCGCCGGCCGGGGGGAGCAGCGCCGCGTATATCGCCGCCCGGGAACCACCCGACCTGGGGAGCAGCAGGACCGCGGCGATGCCAGCAAGCACCACGACCGAGAGAGCGGCCACCCAAGCGACGCGCTCACGGCTGTGACGCCGCGCCACCACCGGCGCAGCGACACCACTTGATGAGCCGGCCTCGGCGATCCACTGCAGCTGCAGCTTCACATCGTGCGCGGTCTGGAGCCGATCGTCGGCCTCCTTCGCGAGGCATGCACGCACCAGACGATCGAGGGCGGGAGGACTCACGGGCGCGATCTCGAGCAGCGATCGTGGCTCTTCCTTCATGATCGAGGAGATCAACGAGGCTTGGCTCTTGCCCTCGAACGCACGCACCCCGGTGACCATCTCGTAGAGCACGCAGCCCAGCGCCCACAGGTCGGCGCGCGGATCGGCCTCGCTGCCCTCGAGTTGCTCGGGCGACATGTACTGGAATGTGCCGACGATGGTGCCTTCGGCGGTCAAGGCCTGCGCCACCGTGGGCGACTGGGTGAGCGCCGCCATGGTCGCGCCGCTGCCGCTGACTGGGCCCACGAGCCCCGTGGCACGCGCCAGGCCGAAGTCCATGAGCTTCGCGCCGCCCTTGGTGAGCATCACATTCCCGGGCTTCAAGTCGCGATGGATGACACCTGCGCGATGCGCACGGTCCAGCGCGTCGGCGATCTGCGAGCCCAAGCGGAGCACTTCGCTCACCGGCAGCGCGCCTTTCATGAGGCGCTGCGCCAGGGTTTCGCCCTCGATCAACTCCATCACTAGATAGTCGGTGTCCCCTTCGCGCCCCACATCGAACAGCGTGCAGATGTTCGAATGATTGAGCGAGGAGACCGTCTTCGCCTCGCGTTCGAAGCGCGTACGCACTTCGGGGTTCGCTGACAGGTGCTGCGGCAACACCTTGATGGCGACCTCGCGGCCCAAGCGCGTGTCCTTGGCGCGATACACCTCGCCCATGCCGCCGGCACCGAGCGGCGCGACAATCTCATACGGGCCAAGCCGCATCCCGGGAATCAAGGTCATTTCGTGCTCTCCAATAATCCCCACCAATGGATCAGCGCCGTGGCGCCCGAGCGCCCCTCTTCCTCGGGGACCTTCTCAATCAGGAAACGGTCGAGATCACGCGTCGGGTACAAGTCGATGACTGAGGCGGGGAGGCGGAACAGCGCGCGCGGCGTGCCGAACACCGGTGGATTGCCGGGATTCACTTCGGTCGCCATGACGGTCCTACCGTCCGCGGCGACGAACAACAACTCCCGCATGTCGCGGCTCCAGGCTGGCCGACCCAGGGAGGTCTGCGAGGTGGGATGGGCGTATGCACCAGCGGTGGAGACACGGACCTGCTCGGCAAGATCGGGGAAGTTCCGCACATAGACCTCCAACCGCCCGGATTCATCGGAGAGGTACGCGAACCAGTGCCCATCGGGCGAGACCGAGCCTTGGAGTTCGTTGAAGCGGGTCTGCAGCAGCGCTCGCACGGGTGTCGAATCCCTGAGCGTCACCATCATCAGGTCCTGCTGGGTGTCCAGTCCCTGAGTGCGGTAGAGAATCGCCGTTCCGTCCGGCGTGTACTGCAAGAGGGTATTGAATCCGTTCGGGATCAAAGTGGACGCCTGCTGGGAGCCGGGCGCATCGGCCCGCATCGTCCAGAGCGCTCCCACCGCCGCACCGGCATTGCGAGTGAATGCGATTTCGCGCCCGTCCGGGGACCAAACGGGACTGGAGTTCCTCTCATCATAGGTCATCCGCTGCATGGTCCCGCGCGCAAGCTCGAGCAGCCAGATCATCGATGGGGTATTGGAATCCAATCCGAACTCGAAGGCGACCCGATTCCCATCCGGCGAAATCCGCCCATTGGCGTAGATCCCCTCCGGGGCGGGCACCACTGCGAGCGAATGACCCTGACGGTCCAGCCATTCCAACTGCCGCGCCCTGTCCTCCAATGCCCACTGGACGATCACGCCCGTGGCCGAGGCGGTGACCGTGGGCGCGCCAGCAGCGTCCGACGACAGAGCCTTCAGACCGGGGATCGCGAGCGCAGGTCCGGACAACTTGTGCGAACGCGGGTCGAACCGCTGGGCGCGCAGGGCATCGCCACTGACGAACAACAGATACCCCGGTGCGGCGAAGACGGCTCCGCTGCCGGCACGGGTCACATCTCTTCCCCGCGCTCCGCCCAACGAGCCGACCGCAAGGATGAAAGCATCGGCATCACCCTGATTCCGTCGTCCGCCCAGGATGGAATAGATGAAGTGTTGTCCATCCGGTAGGAAACAAGGGAAGCGGTGCCCCCGATCCTTCACCAGCGTATCGAGAACTGTGGTTGCGATCAGGGCCCCGCCGCGTTCCGGGATGCGCATGAGCGGACCCATCGATCGCGGCTGCAACACGATGCTTCCGCGTCCCCAGGCCCCGCCGCGTGGCTGTGGCGCATCGCACAGGACTTCGATGGAGCCCGTCGCGACCACCATGGTCTTGAGTTTGCCCTCGGCGAAAAATCCGATGCGCCGACTATCCGGTGACCAGAATGGCTGCGAGCCCGCGCGCGTCCCGGGCAGCGGTTGGGCAGCGTCACGCTGGAGCGGGCGCAACCAAAGGCTCTCGAGCCCGGTCGTATCCTTCGCGACGAACACCACCGAGTGGCCGTCGGGGGAAATCGCGATGTCGTTGCAGTCCCCAGCCAGCCGCACGCCCTCCGGCGCGAGCATCGTCAGTGCGGCGGGAGTGGACGAAATGTCGCCCGAGCGGAACAGGAGGATTGTTGCAACGGCAACTGCCACGGCGCCCAGTGCGACCAGCCAGATCCACATCCGAGCGCCGCGCACCGTCGCGACCGGCGCCGCTGCCTCGACATGGGTACGAGCCTCGGCCAACAACAAGCGTGCGTCACCCGCATCGCGCAGCCGCTCGCGCGGGTCTTTGCGCAGGCAGCGCTCCAACAATTCGCGCACGCGAGGCGAAACACCCGCCGGAAGTGCGCTCCAGTCCGGATCACTCTTGAGGATTGCGGCCATCGTCTCGGAGACATCCTCGCCCGGGAAAGCGCGCTGCCCGGTGATCAGTTCGTACAACAGGCAGCCCCACGCCCAGACATCCGCGCGCTTGTCCGCACGCCTGCCCTTGGCCTGTTCGGGGCTCATGTACGCGGCGGTGCCGAGGATGACGCCGGGCATGGTGGCGGGACTGGTCATGGTCGGGGATTGCGTCATGTCGGAATGCGGGCCGCCGGCGTTCCCCTGACCGCGCGCCAAACCGAAGTCGAGCACCTTTGCAACGCCGTCGGGGCGCAGCATGACATTGCCCGGCTTCAGGTCGCGATGGACCACGCCCGCTTCGTGCGCTGCTTCGAGCGCGGTCGCCACTTGTGCCGCGACATCGAACGCCTCGTCCAGCGCCAGCGGGCCGCGCTTCAGACGCTCGGCCAACGACTCGCCCTCGATCAGCTCGAGCGCCAAGCACAGCATATCACCGTGCTGCTCGACGCCGTAGAGCATGGCGATGTTCGGGTGATTCATCGAGGCGAGAAGCTTGGCCTCGCGCTCGAAGCGCGTGACGCGCTCGGGATCTCGCTCGAACCCTTCGGGCAAGACTTTGACCGCCACATCCCGACCGAGCCTCGTATCCCGCGCGCGGTACACCTCACCCATGCCGCCCGCACCCAAGGGGCCGACGATCTCGTAGGGGCCGACGCGAACACCCGGTGCCAATGTCATCGCTTCTCCTGTCGCGTGCGGATCAGGTCCGCGATGCGGGCGCCCCAGCCAATGGAGAGCGCGATCTCGCGCCGTTCATCGGTGCCGGCGGGAGGCCTCGTGAACAGGAATCGGTCGGTGCGAGGGTCGTAGGAGTAGTCCCGGAATGCGGGTTCGCTCGGACACGAGGGCACTTCGAACAACGTGATCGGCTGCCCTAGGACGAGCTCGTCGCCCTTCACCGTCACCTTTACGGACTTGAGCATCTCCTCTTCGATGAAGAACAGTTCGCCGCCCGCGCGCCCCCAACGCACGCCCGTCCCTCCCCGCGTGCTCACCTGCCACAGCCCGCTCGCTCGGTCCCGCCGTCGCAGGAAGACTTCGTCGCGCCCGGTCCGATTCGAAACATAGGCCAGCCATTGCCCGTCCGGCGAGAGGATGCCAGCCAGCTCATAGGATTGTTGATTGGCATCCGAGGACAGTTGCGCGCTTCCCCCGGTCGGCGCGAGCGAGGCGACGTGCATGCGTCCATTGGGTGAACCCCATTCCGAATAGAGCACTTCGGCGCCGTCGGCAGTGACACCGGTCACAAGGCCCGAGGGGGACAGGTGTTGCACGAACCTCATTCCGCCCTCGCCATTGATCCGCAAGGTGGCTAAGTTGACGATGCCAGTGGAGTCGACAACGGCGGTCGCCAGCGCAGTTCCATCAGGGAACCAGGCGACGCTATTCACCGTATTCGTGTAGGTGAGCCGTCGCAATGCTCCATTGCCGAGTTCCGCCAACCACACGTCGCCGGAGCCACCACCCGAGCCCACGACCAACAGCGCCCGCTCACCATCCGGCGAGACCATGACGCTGCGATACTCCCCGGACGGCACCAACGTCGGCGCCCAACGACCTGCCCGATCGAACCAACCAATCTGACGGTTCGTGTTGATCTCGTTGGACGGGACCCACGCCACGGTGCCATCGCGCGCGATTCCCACGAACGACGCCCCAGAGGAACCTTCGCCATCCACGCCTTCCAGGACCGGAACGGGCTCCGTGGTCACGCGCGGGTCGCGTGGATCGAGCTTCACCGCGAACAGGGTGCCCTTGCGGTCGAACACGAGATGGTCCGGGCCGGCCCATAGCGCGCGGCGCGCACCATGTATCAGCATCCTGCGTTCGCCCGTCTTGATCGAGATGGCCTCGATATCGGCCGCGTCGTAGTCCCCCGGGCTGTTCAGCAAACCCACGGTGAACACCACCCAGGGTCCGCCGTCCAATGCGTCCGGCCACCGGTGGGTGCGTTCCTGTTTCACCGAATCCAGGTGGGTGACTTCGACCGCGGGTCCACCTCCGCTGGGGACCCGGTAGAGCGAACGGGTCGCATCGGGCGTGTACACGATGCTGCCGTCGTCGAGCCAGACGCCACCCCGATCCTGCGTGGCCAGCGCGATCGGAACCGGTGCCCCGCCATGCACGGAGACCTTCATCAGGTTCCGTGTGTCGAAGAACGCAACCCACTCCCCATCCGGGGAGAAGAAGATGTTGCGAGCATCCTGGGTGCCCGCGATGGCGAGGTCCTCGCGGCGGTCGAGGCGGCGCACATGGATCTGCGATCCCGCAGCCGAGCGCGCCACATAGGCGACCGCGCGGCCGTCCCGGCTCATCGCGACGAAAGCATTGGAGCCATTCTGGGAGATACGTTGCCCGGCCGGCAGCATCACGCTGGCTTCGTGCGCCACCGGTGGCCGCGTCGAGCGCTGCACGGCGAACCAAGCGAGCGCAGCGAGTGCGGCTCCGATCGCCACGCCCGCAACCACCGTCGGAATCCACGCGGTCCCTCGCTGCACAGTGAGCGCGGTATCCGGCGCGCTGCCGCGGATCTCGCTCAACTCGAGGCGAGCGTCGCCAATATCGCGCAGGCGCTCGCGCGGGTCCTTGCGTAGGCATCGCTCCAGCAGCCGCCGCAACGAGGCCGGCGTGCCCGCAGGCAGCGCACTCCAGTCGGGATCCGTCTGGAGGATCTGCGCGACAAGGTCCGAGACCGTCTCACCATCGAAGACCGGCTTGGCGGTGAGACACTCATACAACACACACCCGAACGACCAGATGTCCGTGCGCCGGTCCACTTGCTTGCCGCGCGCCTGTTCGGGGCTCATGTAAGCGGCGGTGCCCAGCATCACCCCCGCCGCCGTGACGGCGTGGGTCATGGTCGGGGATGCGGAGAGATTCGCACTCGAGTGGGTGCCCGCGGAAGCTCCTGACTTGGCGAGGCCGAAGTCCAACACCTTCACCGCCCCTGCCTCCGTGAGCATGATGTTGCTGGGCTTCAGATCGCGATGCACGATCCCGGCCTCGTGCGCCGCTTCCAGTGCCAACGCGATGTGCTGCCCCACCTCCAGCGCATCGTCGAGCGGCAGCGGACCGCGGCGCAGGCGCTCCGCCAATGTCTCGCCGTCCACGAACTCCAGGATCAGGTAGCGATGGCCCTCGACTTCCTCGAGGCCATGGATACCGGCGATGTTCGCGTGGCTGAGGCTCGCGAGCAGTTTGGCTTCACGCGCGAAGCGCGCCAGTCGTTCCGGATCGAGCGCGAACCCATCGGGCAGTGCCTTGACCGCGACATCGCGCCCGAGCCTGCTGTCGCGCGCGCGATACACTTCGCCCATGCCGCCCGCGCCGAGCGGGGCGACGATCTCATAGGGCCCAAGGCGTGTACCGGGAAGCAGCGCCATGTCAGTCCGCGAATCCCAGCTTGCGCATGAAGACTCCCCAGCGAGGGTCCGAGTGCAATACACGCAGGTGCATGGACCCTCTGGCGAGGGCGATCCCTGAGTCGTGCTGCGCATACGAGCGCTCAAGCCATGCGAAAGACTGTTCGACCTCCCCACGCGCGGCGTGCGCTTCGGCGATCTGGTAGGCCGAGCTCTCCGCATTCTGGTCCGTCAACCGACGAAGCATATCGTCCGATTCCGCGTGACGACCGAGCTTGTGGTAAACAATGGCGAGGCCGTACTGACGAGACCAATCGGCCTTCTCCGCCAGGATGAAGCCGAGCGCCTCCTCGGGTCGCCCCTGGGCGTCGATGACGAGCCCAAGCAGAACGCTTATCGCGGTGGCGTGCGGCGAGATTTCGAGTCCGGTGCGGAACGCGGTCTCTGCTTCGGCCAGCATCCCCGTCGCGCGATAGGCCCGACCCAGCGCGGCGTAACTGGCAACACTCAAGGGGTCCAGTTCGACCGCGCGCAAGCAGTAAGTGATCGCTTCTTCAGAACGACCGAGGTTGAGGATCAACAACCCCACGGCCCGCAGAACCTCGGCATTACCGGGGGCGGATTCAAGTGCGCGCTGGTATGCCTCGTCGGCGCCCTGCCAGTCGAAGTCGTACCAGTGGCGGATGGCCCCGAGCGCCAGCTGCCCTTCGGGCAGCCCCGGCTCCAGCTCCAAGGCATGTGCGGCCGCTTCGCGCGCCCGCGCGATGGCGGAGTCGAGGGGAACATGCCCGACCACGGCCCGATACGACTCCGCCCACGAAAGACATGCCCACGCCAGTGCATGCGCGGGTTCGAGTTTGAGCGCGGAGTGAAGCTGATTGATCCCGCGCGCCACATCTGATTCCGACATGCGACTCACCAGGAAGCGCCCTTGCAGGAAGAGCCGATGCGCTTCGGCATCGTGACCGCGGCCCTTGGC
>JANLOU010000469.1:0-7771 GCA_031366735.1 Candidatus Eiseniibacteriota bacterium | reverse complement strand
CGAGCGCCGGTCGATTCCTGGTGGCGTGGCGATGAGCCCGCCGCGGTTGCTGCCCCCCGACTCCGCGGGCGAAGGCGAACGCGGGATCGCGTTGGTCATGGTGATCGTGTTGCTGCTGGTGCTGGGCGTGCTCGCGGCGCTGACCCTGTCGCAGGTCGAGGTGGAGACCAAGATCCACGGCTTCGGGCTGCGCGATGAGCGAGCGCTGGATTTCGCGCAGGCCGGAGTCGCCGAGGCGCTGTCGCGCATCAAGCGGGGCGACATCGCCCTGGACCCCGACCATCCCACGCGCGTCGCGCAGATCTTCCTCACCACCTCGCCGCCCGGCGTGGGTGCGGACACGACGGCGCTGGCGACCGCGCAGCCGATCGGGGAATACCTTGGTTACAGCACCGCGAGCAAGGGCCCCGATGTGCTCACGGTGCAACTCAAGACCGACCGTACTCGCGCGATGGCCTATCGCTACGACCCCGCGCAGACCCCTTCTCTCAATCTTGTCGCGGGCCTGCCGGTCTACCGACTCTCGGTCACAGGCATCGTCGGGACGAATCGCTCCCGCATCCTCTCCGAGCTGATGCTGCAACCGTTCCAACTCAACTTGAACGCGGCAGTGACCACGGGTGGTCCGGTGAGCTACGCCACCACGACGACCGTGTGCGGGTACGCGCACCCGCTCGGCTTCGCGATCGCCGACGCGGCCGCGCATGCGTCCCGCCATGTGGGCGTTGGCGATGTGCCGGCGCATTGGACCACCGCCACCGTCTCGGGTGCCGCGCTCTCGCAGAGCGGTAGTCCGGTGTTGGCCCTGACGGGCCAGTCCGGCTTCTACTCCGGGCCGTGGGAAGCGTTGGGCATGAGCTCGGGGGAGTTCACCTCGCTCATGGGCGCTCGTGTGGCTTCGCTCACGACCTACAGCGGGCTGCTCAATCTGGATAACGACGCCACCCCTTCGAACCAGTCCGGAGCCTTCACGCTCGCGGGGGGCCGGGGGGAGGGATTCCTCTACGCGGACGGGGACCTCGTCCTTGCGGGGCCGCTCGAGTTCCGGGGATTGGTCTATGTCGAGGGCACTTTGGTGGCGAATGGCAGTCTTGATGTGGTGGGGGGCCTGGTCGTACGCGGGCGTGGGAGCGGTAACGCATTGACCTGCAACGGTATCACCCACATTTCGTACAGCCGGGATGTGGTCAACGAGTCCATGGGCCGCGCTCGTGGACTTTTCAATACCTTGTCCTGGCGGGAAGTGCACTGAATCCCGAGTTATCGCTCATGTTTCCGGCGTCTCCCGTCGATACACCGAGCGTCGAACGGATTCGACTCCATCCGTCACTCCGGGAGTGTGCATGCCCATGCGAACAGGTTCACGCGGGTTCTCGCTGATCGAACTGCTGATCGTTGTCTTGGTCCTCGGACTGATGATCGCGATGGGCGTGCCGGCGTATTCCAGCATCTCGCGCAGCTACCAGGTGAAGGGCGCCGCAGAGAACATCGCCTCCGAAGTGAAGCTCATGCGCTCGAAGGCCATGGCAACGGGGCGCTCCATGACCATCCATTTCGCCATGGACTCGACGAACGCCGGTGACTACCACGTCCACGACAGTGGTCGGATCACCAAGTGGGACCTGCCGCGCGGGATCTCGTTCGCCAGCGGTTCTGCTGGGGGCTTCACCATCACGCGCGATGGCAGAGTGAGCACTTCCAGCTATGTGATCCTGCAGAACGATCGGGGCAAGCGCGACACGGTGAGCGTGCAGCTGTCCGGACTGGTGCTGACGCCATGAGCCCATCCCTGCGCACTTCGGACCGGGTTCGCGGCGAGCAAGGTGTCTCGCTCATCGAACTTCTCGTCACGCTCATCATCCTGGCGGTGGGGATTCTCGCGGTGGGGCAGATCTTCCCCTCCGGGGCTCGCTCCCAGGCGCAGGATCGCCTGCTCACCGGCGCCAACTACTGGGCGCAGGACAAAGTGGAGTTGCTGTCTCGTAAGCGATGGTCGGATGCAGAACTCTCGGATGGCCGCCACCCGGCGGGTACCGCGACGGAGTCGCTCGAGAATGGCCAATGGCAACGCTTCTATACCGTCACCACGATGACCGGCACGCTCACCAACCTCAAGGCGATCACCGTCACAGTCACCTATCGCGGCGCGGGCATCACGTCGCGTTCGATCTCCACCACGACATACGTGAGGCGATGACCATGTTCCGAATGAAAGCTCCCCGGAACCGGCGTGCTTCCTCGGGCTTCACGCTAGTGGAGCTCATGGTCACGCTGGTGATTCTCGCGGCGGTGCTCGTCACCGTCACGCTGATCGTGTTGCGTTTTGCGCAGAGCAAGGCTTCGACCACCTCGGCGATGGAGTCCGAGCAGGCGGCGCGCGCCGCACTCGAGATGATGACGCGCGACTTGCGTTCGGCCGGTTACGACGCCGACCTGGACTATTCCACCCCGCAGCCGGCCATCGCGTATGTGGACTCCGCCGAGATCATCCTCGCGGCGAACTTCGCGCCCTATCCGGATACCACTTCCGGCCCGGGCCTGCCGCTGGCGTACAGTCCCACTGCGAACCCGCGCCCACATTCACTCAATGGCACGGCCTGGACCCCGCCGATCCGCTATCGCACCGGGGCCGAGTTGGTGCGTTACACCCTGGATGTCAACAACGACGGCGCGATCAACGCCTCGGATATCTCGGCCAGCCAGGGCAGCGATGCCCGGCGCACCAAGAATCCGAACGACTATGTGCTGGTGCGCGAAGTCTACGGCGACTCGACCAGTGGGACCGCGAACAACAATGGCGGCTCGCAGGAACGCGTGGCGTTGGTCTCCAAGCCCGGCGCCGGGGTTCCCGCCATGTTCACCGTTTACATGAAGGGCAGCAGCACGCCGTACAACTGGGCGAGCGGCGCTGTGCCGGCGAGCCAGCTGTCCAATATCGAGCGCGTCGAGTTGCGCGTGACCGCTGCGAGCGCGGAGCCGGATGCGCGCGGTCGTTATGCGACGACCACGCTCACCTCGCAAGTGAACTCCATGCGCAGCGTGCCGGACTTTGGAGTCACCACCTATTCGGTGAGCGGCTATGTCTTCGACGACCGCAGTGGGGATGGCGTATTCAACGGCACTGACCAGCCTTTGGCGGGAGTCACCGTGCGCCTGGGTACGGCGTATGTCTCGTACACCTCCAGCACGGGTTACTTCTCCTTCCGAGCGCCGTCGGGGACCTACACGCTGCGACACACGCCCCCCACGGGGTTCGGCGTGTTCACCTCGCCCGACTCGTTCTCGATCAGCCTCGCCACCACCGCGATCACACGCTCGTTCGCGGACACCGCCCGCAGTGGCGGGTATGTGAATGTGAGCGTCTACGATGATAAGGACGGCGACGGATCACTGGACGCGGGCGAGCCCGCACTCGGGGGGATCGGGGTCACCGTTGCAGGGGTGACCGCCTACACCAACGCGGCAGGCACCGCTGCGTTGTTCACCTCGCCCGGCAGCTACAGCGCCCAGGTGACTGTTCCCGATTCGATGACCTGTACCTCGACGAACCCCCAGAGCGGCACCATGACCAATGGCGGCTCGGGCTCGCACTCGTTCGGCCTCATGCGTTCGGCCAATGGCAAGATCCGGGGCAAGGTGTTCAAGGACACCAACAAGAATGGCGCGCTCGACGCGGGCGAGGCCGGACTCCAGAATGTCTGGGTGGGCGCCACGACAGACGGCGGCATCTCGATTTCGGGGTATGCCTACACGGACGCGAACGGCGACTACGAAGTCGTGGCGCCGGCGAATGATCCGCCACGCACCATCCCCTACTCCGTCTATGTGGTGCCGGTGCCGGGGTTCTATCCGACCGCCAGCACTTCCTACAACGGTGTCTATCTGCAGGCCAACCAGACCCTGACGAGCAAGAACTTCGGCATGGGCACCTTCACGGTGATCACGCTGAATGCCAGCCGCGTGTTGAGCCTGAACGCGGTGAATCTGATCGAGCAGGATTGGAACGGTAATCAGACCCAGAACGCTCATGCGGACGCCGACCTGGTGCTGGGCGCGGATGCCGGCGGCACGGACAACATCTCGGTGTGGTTCAACCAGTACGCCAGTTCGCAACTGTTCAGCGCCTCACCCATTGCGACCTCGACCTCGGGTTACACGCGCAATGCCCCCAACTCGGTGCTTTCGATTGCCGCGGACACGCTGGACCGCAACGCTCCGGTGGCGCGGCCGGACATCGTGACCGGCACCAAGATCACCGCCGCAGGCAACCTGTTCGTCTGGTTCAACCAGAACTCCAGTTCGAACGAAGGCTACCTGCCCACCACCTACAGCGCCGGGCAGAACTACCGCACGAATGATGGTGGCGACGCGCAGGCAGTACTCACCTTTGACTGCGCCGGCGGTACTTCACCCGACATCCTTGTGGGCACCAAGTCGCCCACCTCGGGTCGCGGCACCTTCGAGGTCTGGCAGAGCAATGACGCCACCACGCCGACTTTCACTCGGCAGGAGATCTATCCCCCTGCGGGCGCGGTCCCTGGCTCGATCATGGGTGAGGTCACCGCGATGGCGTTGGCGGACTTCGATGGGGACGGCCTCAAGGATCTTGTGGTCGGGACCCGAACGGGTAGCTATAGCGGCGAGCTCCTGTTCTTCAAGTATGTGAGCAAGGTGAACGGAGCCCGGTTCGTCTGGCGTAATACGGTCACGCTCTACAGTGATGCGGTCACCTCGTTGGCCATCGCGGATGTGGGCCAGGACGGGTGGCAGGACGTGCTCGTCGGAACGCAGCGGGCCACGAACGATGGCCGCGTGGTCTATTTCCGCAATCGTCAGCCGTTGCTGCCGTGGGTGTTCGAGAAGCGTCAGGAGTATGACGCGCCTGGGATCGTCCTCTCCATGCACACGGCCGACCTGGGTGGCAACTCTGGGCTCAAGGATCTTATCTTCGGCTGGCGTGCGAGCGACACCGTCTTCACGGGCGGCGTTTCGGTGCTGTACCTCGATGTGCTCGGACTGCCCAGCAACGGGGTGGATCCCTCGGGCGGCACCATCGCCGGCATGGTCCCGGCCATCACCTCTGCCAACTTCAACTATGGCCTCAACACGACGCCTTCGCCAAGTCCCTACCTGACGGATTTCGCAGTGGGCGTCAAGACGAGTCCGACAACCGGCCAGCTCGTGGTCTTCATCCGCTAGGAAAGGAGCACCTCATGCACAAGACTCCGCAGCCGCTCGACAATCAGAGAGGCATCGCGCTTGTCGTGGCCATGCTGGTTCTGCTCGTGCTCACGCTCCTGGGGATCGTGCTCATGGCCAGTGCCGTGGTGAACCGCAAGGTGGCGGGGCACGACATGCGCACAACGGACGCACTCAATGTGGCCGAAGCGGGCGTTTCCGAAGCCATGGGCCAGTTGCGCGCGAACTCCACCCTGCTGAGCACCGCGAATCCCCGCGCCACCGCGCAGATCTTCCTGGCGGCTTCGGGTAGCGTGCCCTCGCTGGGTGCGGACTCGGTCGGAGTCGCCACCGGTCAGCCGGCCGGTGCGTGGCTCAACTACTCGACTGCGGGTCGCAGCCGGGATGCGCTCACGATCCGCTTCAAGACGGACGCCAACCGGACAGTGATCTACAAATACGATGCGTCTCGCAACCCCGCCATCAACACCGTCTCGGGGTTGCCGATCTACGAGGTCGAGGCCACCGGGACCGTGGGGACCGCACGACGCAGCGTGCTGGCCGAGGTCATCCAGAAGCCGTTCACGGCGAATGTGAAGGCGGCGCTCGCTGCGGACAAGGACATCAGGTTCGTGGGTAATGCCGTGGTCTGCGGCTACAACCATAGCGCCGATACTCCTTATCCAGCGGGCGAGAACGGGCGAGTCAGCGCACCGGATTGTGTTCCTTATGAGGCCGGCTCGGGCAGCCTCCCCGGTTCCTGGTCGACCGGAACCACTTCGCTTGGTGGCGGTGCTTACCGTACGGGTACTCCCGCGTACGTCGATGGCCAGACGGGCTTCTACCCCGGACCGTGGAGCATGTTGGGGATGAACCAGGCGGATTTCCAGTCATGGGTGGGCGCGCCATTGAGTGGCGTTCCCGGGAACCTCAACGGCATCATCTACCTCGACAACAATACCGTCATCAGCGACCAGTCCGGCTCGTTCGGCATCCACGGCGGCGCTGGCGAAGGGTTGCTCTATGTCGACGGTGACCTCACCCTGAACTCGACCTTCACCTACCGCGGGCTGATCTATGTGGAAGGTGACCTCAAGATGAACGGGCAGGCGTGGGTATTGGGTGGCATCGTGGTGAAGGGCAAGAGCCAGCTCACCCAGAACGGTGGCTCGACCATTCTGTACAGCAATGAGGCCATCACCCGGGCGCTGGCGCAGTACGGCGGGCAGTTCGTGACGCTGTCCTGGCGCGAGATCGACAAGTAGCGCGCTGGCAGAGGTTGCAGCGGGGCCGTCTCGACGCTGATTCCGGCCCCGTTGTATCCTGCGGTCCCGTGTGCAGCGCCGGATTCCGGCACGCCACGGTAGACCCTCTCGCCAAGGAGCAGCGCTGTGTGAGTCGGATCGAGGAAAAGGTCCAGCGGGGTGAGCGTCTCACCACCCAGGACGGTGTGTATCTCATGACCGAGGCGCCGCTGCTGGAACTGGGCGGGCTCGCGAACGAAGTCCGGATGCAGAAGACGGACCCACGCGTGGTCACCTATGTGATCGACACCAATCCGAACTACACCAACTACTGCACCGTGGACTGCCACTTCTGCGCGTTCTACCGCAAGGCTGGCAAACCGGCTGCTGACGGCTACTCGCACGATGTCGAGGGCGTGATGCAGATGATGGCGGCGGCTGAGAAGCTAGGTGCCACCACCGTGCTGCTGCAGGGTGGACTGAACCCCGAGATCCCCTGGGAGTTCTACACCACGATCGTGCGCGAGGCGCGTGCGCGTTATCCGCACATCACGCCGCACTTCTTCTCGGCGCCCGAGATCCACCAGATGGCGGAAGTGAGCGGGCTCGACCTGAAGGGCGTGCTGCAAGCGCTGTACGACGCTGGCCAACGAACCCTTCCGGGCGGCGGCGCCGAGATCCTGGCTGCGCGCGTGCGCAAGCGCATCTCGGTCAAGAAGGGCGGGCCCGAGGCGTGGCTCGATGTGCACCGCGCCGCGCACCAAGTGGGCATGCGGTCCACGGCCACCATGATGTATGGCCATGTCGAGACGCACGCCGAGATCATCGAGCACTTCGACCACATCCGCCGGCTTCAGGATGAGACGCACGGCTTCACCGCTTTCGTGCCCTGGTCGTACAAGCGCGGCAACACTCCGATGGAGTCCAAGGTCCCGCACATCGCGGGGGCGTCCATGTATTTCCGCGTGCTCGCTGCCTCGCGCCTGTACCTCGACAACTTCGACCATATCCAGGCAACCTGGTTCAGTGAGGGCAAGAAGACCGGGCAGATCTCCCTGCACTTCGGTGCGGATGATTTTGGCGGAACACTGTTCGAGGAGAATGTGCACTTGGCGACCGGGCACCTGAACAAGACCACGGTTGCCGAGGTCGAGACGCTGATCCGGGAATCGGGCTTCACCCCGGCCCAACGCGACACCGAGTACCACATCCTCAAAACCAGCGAGGGGCCCGAGGCGTTGGCGAACCTGTCGGACGAGGTGCCGCTTTTCATCGAGAGCCTGCGCGAACTCCCGGCGGAGTACCCCGAGCTGCTGGAAGGCGAAGAGCCCGGCCAGACACTGGTGATG